>CAKTCH010000015.1 GCA_934538895.1 uncultured Alphaproteobacteria bacterium | reverse complement strand
ACGATACGCTGAACGGCGGCAACGGGAACGACACGCTTTACGGCGGCGACGGCGATGACGTCCTGAAAGGGGGCAGCGGCGACGATGCCCTCTATGGTGGCGACGGTAACGACGATCTTGAGGGCAGCACCGGCAATGACTGGCTCGAAGGCGGTGCCGGCGATGATGACATGACGGGTGGCGGCGATGACGACACTTATATATATGCAAGCGGGCATGATACGATAACCGATAGCAGCGGCGCGAATGATGAGATACGCTTTGCGTCCGGGTGGACGGCGGAGAGTCTGACCTTCAGCCGTAATTTCGGGGCGTTGAACGACCTTTCGATTGCGATGGATGCCGGGAATTCTATTGTGATTACCGATCAATTCTATGGTACGCGCAATATTGAAACCTTGCGTTTCGCGGATGACAGCACACGCGCTCTTTCATCCATGCAGATCGTAACCTATGGGAATGAAAGCAATAACACTATCTCCGGCATTACTTCCGGGGCCAGTATCAATGATGTGATTTACGGCTACGGCGGTGACGACACGCTGAATGGCGGAAGCGGTAACGACATCCTCTATGGCGGCGACGGCGCCGATTCTCTGAACGGTGGAAATGATGCCGATATCCTGTATGGCGATGCGGGCAACGATACCCTCAGTGGCGGCGACGGGGATGATATCCTCCACGGCGGCGCGGGCGACGATACGCTGACCGGTGGCAACGGCAACGATATTTTCGTCTATACGGCCGGGCTGGATATCGTCAAGGATAGCGGCGGCGGGAACGAGCTATTGCGCATGGGTCCGGGTATAGACGCCAACAGCATAACATTCACCAATACAGGCACTTACAATACCAGGATCATAGTAACGTCCGGCGTAGACGAAGTTACCGTCGAGAACCTGCGCAATGGAGCAAGCTATAGAATCGAGTCGATAGCCTTCGACGACGGCTTCCTCACGAGCCTGCCCGACTATGCGTCGTGGGTGTACGGCACGGCAGGCAATGATCTGATCGCTTATACTTCAGCCGATGAAACGATTCTGGCCGGGGGCGGTCATGATACCGTCCAGGCGGGCGGCGGTCATGACGACGTTCATGGCGGTGCCGGTGATGACGTGCTCTATGGGGAGGCCGGGAACGATCTTCTCCATGGCGGCGACGGCAACGATACGCTCTATGGCGGCGATGGTCTTGATACGCTGTTTGGCGGGGCAGACGACGATATTTTCGTTTTCGAAACGGCCAGCGCGTTCAATAACGTTGATGTCATCAAAGATTTTAACCTTGCGGATGACGCGATCGATATTTCCGATCTCCTGAGCCTTTACGATCCTTTGAACGACCTGCTGACAGACTGGGTGGAAATGACCACCAGCGGCACAGACACGATTCTGAACGTTGATCGCGATGGTGCGGGCGGTACCTACAGCATGGCCCAGATCGCGGCCATTCACGGCGTAACAGGCCTGACGGATGAAAACACCCTGGTCACCAGCGGAAACCTGATCGTGGCGTGAGCACGTAATTTAAGGCAAGCTATCCGCTTCTTTTCATGCTGGTCAAAAAACTATTTCGCGCGATCCTTTCATGAATGTGTCTTCCGCGGGAAATATTAGGGTTCCATTGTATTAACTTGATATTTTAAAATGTCAGGGTTGCATTTTTTAGGCGTTGAACCCCTAGCCGAAAGAGGGGGAATATGATACATGATCGGCCCGGCTTTCATGCGCCCCTCCTTTCCCTGCCCGGAAATCCACATCCATGCCTGTCAGCAAACAGACGAAATTACTGCCCTATTGCCGCAAGCCGCCCGGCGATAAATATGAACTGGTTTTTCGCGACAGCCGCCAGGTGCCTGATCGCGCGGCGGCGCGCGAGGTGACGGTTTACCGCATTCGGGCGCTGCGCGCCGTCGGCCTGCGGGTGAAGAAGGGCGATCTGGGCGGTTATGTGCAATCGCTCGACAACCTCGCGCAGGACGGCGATTCCTGGCTCGCGGGCGATGCCTGCGCCATCGGCCATTCCCGCGTCTGGGGTCATGCCTGGGTCGGCGAGAACGCCCTGTTGCACGACCATGCATGGGCGTTCGAAAATGCCCGCATCTACGGCCACAGCAATCTCGGCGGCTCTGCGCGCATCTTCGGCAATGCGTGCGTCTACGGCCATACCGTGATTTCCGGAAATACCCTGGTCTCGGGCCACGCCGTCATACGCGACAATGCGCATCTGGTCGGCAGCTGCTGGGTCGGCGGCGCCGCCCGTGTCGGCGGCGATATATGGTGCGCCGGCAGCCAGATCCTGACCGAGGGCGACTGGCGCGGCGCTTAAATTCTGTAAAAAACCGGCGCAGCCAAGCATAAAGCGCTGAAAACCGCGATAAAACAGGTTGACACAGCCGCCTAACTTTCCTAAATCTCGGTCCGCGCTGGAGGCGACTGCACCTGCGGAGCCGCGCTTTTTATGAACTCTTAAAAACCCTGAAATCTGTAGGAGCATTTGAAGAATGGCTAAGGAAAAATTCGAGCGGAACAAGCCGCACGTAAACATCGGCACGATCGGTCACGTTGACCACGGCAAGACGACGCTGACAGCGGCGATTGCGACGGTACTGTCGAAAAAAGGCCTGTCGAAAGCGATGGCCTACGATCAGATCGACAAAGCCCCGGAAGAAAAAGCGCGCGGCATCACGATCAGCACGTCGCACGTTGAATACGAAACCGGGAACCGCCACTACGCGCACGTCGACTGCCCCGGCCACGCCGACTACGTCAAGAACATGATCACCGGCGCGGCGCAGATGGACGGCGCGATCCTGGTGGTGTCCGCCGCCGACGGCCCGATGCCGCAAACCCGCGAACACATCCTGCTGGCGCGCCAGGTCGGCGTGCCCTCGATCGTCGTGTTCATGAACAAATGCGACATGGTCGATGACGCGGAACTGCTGGAACTGGTCGAAATGGAAATCCGCGAACTGCTCAGCAAATACGAATTCCCCGGCGACGATACGCCGATCATCAAAGGTTCGGCCACCGAAGCGCTGGCCGGCAAACCCGGCGAATACGGTGAAGACGCCGTGATGAAACTGATGGACGCCGTCGACAGCTTCATCCCGACCCCGGCCCGCCCGAAAGACAAACCGTTCCTGATGCCGGTGGAAGACGTGTTCTCCATCTCCGGTCGCGGCACGGTCGTCACGGGCCGCGTCGAGCAAGGCATCATCAAGGTCGGTGAGGAAATCGAGATCGTCGGTATCCGCCCCACGACCAAAACCACCTGCACCGGCGTCGAAATGTTCCGCAAGCTGCTGGACAGCGGCGAAGCCGGCGACAATATCGGCGCGCTGCTGCGCGGCACGAAACGCGAAGACGTGGAACGCGGCCAGGTGCTGTGCGCCCCGGGTTCCATCACGCCGCACACCGAGTTCGAAGCCGAAGCCTACATTCTGTCGAAAGACGAGGGTGGCCGCCACACGCCGTTCTTCACCAGCTACCGCCCGCAATTCTACTTCCGCACGACGGACGTAACGGGCGAATGCACGCTGCCGGCGGGCACGGAAATGGTGATGCCCGGCGACAACGTGAAGATGAACGTAAAACTGATCGCCCCGATCGCCATGTCCGAAGGCCTGCGCTTCGCTATCCGCGAAGGCGGCAGAACGGTCGGCGCCGGCGTCGTGGCGAAGATCCTGAAGTAGGTTTAAAGGATATAAAGGAATAAGCACATGGGTACGCAAGTTATTCGCATTCGTATGAAAGCGTTCGATCACAGGGTTCTGGATCAGGCGACTTCTGAGATCGTAAATACCGCGAAACGCACGGGTGCCCGTGTGCGCGGTCCCGTACCGCTGCCGACCCGCACTGAGCGTTTTACAGTGCTGCGCAGCCCGCACATCGACAAAAAATCGATGGACGCATACGAGATCCGCACGCACAAGCGCGTTCTGGACATCATCGATCCGACCGACCTGACCGTTGGCGCGCTGATGAAGCTGGACCTCGCGGCGGGCGTGGACGTTGAAATTAAAATTGAGGATGCCGCTTAATCATAAGTGGTGACTGGAGATTAAAATGAGAACTGGACTGATAGCGCGTAAGGAAGGCATGACAAGGATATTTGACGATGAAGGTCGTCAGGTTCCGGTGACCGTGCTGAAGATCGATAACTGCCAGGTTGTCGGCGTGCGCACCCAAGAGAAAAACGGTTACGTGGCTGTGCAGCTGGGTGCCGGTACTGCCAAGGCAAGCCACACGTCCAAGGCGATGCGTGCTGTTTACGGGGCCGCCAAGGTCGAGCCGAAGAAAAAAGTCGCTGAATTCCGTGTTTCTCCGGAAAACCTGCTGGATGTCGGTGCCGAGCTGTGCCCGAGCCACTTCGTTGTCGGTCAATTCGTTGACGTACAGGCGAAAACGATCGGTAAAGGTTTTGCTGGCGCGATGAAGCGCTGGAACTTCGGTGGTCTGCGCGCGTCTCACGGTGTGTCCGTGTCTCACCGTTCCCACGGTTCGACCGGTCAGCGTCAGGATCCAGGCCGCACCTTCAAGAACAAGAAGATGGCTGGTCATTTCGGCGTTGAAACCGTCACTACGCAGAACCTGAAAGTAGTCGGTCACGATCTCGAACTGGGCCTGCTGCTGGTGCAGGGCGCGGTTCCCGGTCCGGATAGCGGCTGGGTCATGGTCAGCGATGCCGTCAAGCGTCCGACGCACCCGGATGTGCCGATGCCGGCGGGCCTGAAAGGCGTTGCCAAAGCACAGGAAACAACAACGGAGGCTCCGGCGGAACAAGCCGCCGAGGCTCCTGCGGAATAAGTAACGAAAGAACAAAGGACTCTTCAAAATGAAAGTCGCGGTCAAAACAATCGAGAACAAGGAAGCGGGCCAGATCGAACTGGACGATGCCGTGTTCAATGTTGACGTAAAAGCTGCCCTGCTTCACCGCATGGTGAACTATCAGCTGGCTAAACGTCGCGCCGGCACGCATGACACCAAGGAAATCGGTGAAGTGAGTGGTACGGGTAAAAAGCCGTTCGGTCAAAAGGGCGGTGGCCGTGGCCGTCAGGGTTCCCTGCGTTCCCCGCAAATGCGTGGCGGCGCAGTGATTTTCGGCCCGACTCCGCGTTCCTACGCACACGATCTGCCGAAGAAAGTGCGCGCGCTGGCTCTGCGTATGGCGTTGTCTGACAAAGTGAAAAACAACAAGCTCGTCATTCTTGACGCAGCTGTGGCCAAGGACCACAAAACCAAGCCGATGGCGGCTGCGTTTGCGGCTCTGGGCTGGAAATCGGCACTGGTTTTGTGCGGCAAGGAAGTTGATGCCAATTTCGCCCGCGCGACCAATAACCTGCCGCGTATCGATGTATTGCCCAGCCAAGGCGCCAATGTCTATGACATTATCCGCCGCGACACGCTGGTGCTGACCAAGGAAGCTGTTGAAGATCTGACAGCCCGCCTGAAAGCATAAGGAAGTTGAAAAATGGCTGCTAAAGCGAAAAAGACAGACAAAGTACAAGAAGCACCGTGGATGTATGACATCGTCAGCCGCCCGGTCGTGACAGAAAAATCCGCGCGCGGTTCCGAGCATGGCCAGGTCACGTTCCGTGTGCCGCTGACAGCCACGAAACCGCAGATCAAAACCGCTGTGGAGGTTCTCTTCGGCGTAAAGGTCAAAGGCGTGAACACATTGGTCAACAAGGGCAAGACAAAAAGCTCTAAAGGCAAAAAAGTGTTCCGTAGCGACGTCAAAAAAGCTGTTGTAACCCTCGTTGAAGGTTCAACGATCGACGTCGGCGCATAAGAATTAGAAGTGACGGCCTCGGGCCGTCATCCCGGCGAAAGCGGGGATCTAGTGAAAGTAAAGAAGGAAGGCTGAACAAATGGCTTTGAAGAAATACAACCCCGTGACGCCAAGCCAGCGCGAACTGGTTATGAGCGACCGCAGCGGCCTGTGGAAGGGCGGCCCGGAACGCAGTCTGATCGAAGGTCAGAACAGGTCCGGCGGTCGTAACAATACCGGTCGCATCATGGTGCGCCACCGTGGTGGCGGTCACAAGCAGAAATACCGTATCATCGACTGGAAACGCCGTACATGGGATGTGGAAGCGACTGTCGAACGTCTGGAATACGATCCGAACCGTACGGCACATATCGCGCTGATCGTGTATCCGAACGGTGAAAAGGCCTACATCCTGGCGCCGCAACGCCTGAAAGCGGGCGACAAGGTAATCGCCGGTGAAAAGACCGACGTGAAGCCGGGCAACGCCATGCAACTGCGTAGCATGCCGGTGGGTACGATCATTCACAATATCGAAATGAAGCCGGGCAAGGGCGGCCAGCTCTGCCGTGCCGCCGGTACTTACGGTCAGCTGATTGGTCGCGATCAGGGCTACGCCCAGATCAAGCTGGCTTCCGGCGAGCTGCGCGTCGTTCGCCAGGAATGCATGGCGACCGTTGGTGCCGTTTCAAATCCGGATCACCTGAACGAGAACGTCGGCAAAGCCGGTCGTGCCCGTTGGAAGGGTCGTCGTCCGCACGTACGCGGTATCGTTATGAACCCGGTCGACCACCCGCACGGTGGCCGTACCAAGGGCGGTACGAACTGGTCTTCACCGACAGGCGTTCCGGCTAAAGGTTTCAAAACACGTAGCAACAAGGCCACGGATAAGTTCATTATCCGCCGCCGTAAGAAATAGGTTTGTAAGATATGGCTCGTTCAGTTTGGAAAGGCCCGTTTGTTGACCGTCACCTCCTGAAAAAGGTCGAGACGATGCGTGCAGCTGCGAAGAAAGAGGTTATCAAGACCTGGTCTCGCCGCTCGACCATCCTCCCGAACTTCGTCGGGCTGACATTTGGCGTGCACAACGGCAAGAAATTCATCCCTGTTCTGGTGACCGACCAAATGATCGGCCACAAACTGGGCGAATTCGCGCCGACACGTACGTTTGGCGGTCACGCTGGCAACGGCGGCGACAAAAAAGCCAAGAAATAAGACGGATTAGTTAAGGAAGTAGAAAATGGCCCAGGCACAGACAAAACCGGCAGAAAAAAAGCCGCAGGCTGCTAAAAAGCAACCCGCCAAGAAGGTAGAGAAAGAAGCCCCGAAAGCTGCTGATAAAGCGCCGGTAGCGGAGGCGCGCGCTTACGCGAAATATATTCGCACCAGCCCGCGCAAGCTTAATCTGGTGGCGCAATCCATCCGCGGTAAAAGCGCTGGCAAAGCTCTGGTCGATCTAGATTTCAGCGCCCGCCGTATCGCCGTCGATGTGAAAAAGGTTCTGCAATCGGCTGTCGCCAATGCTGAAAACAACCACAACATGGATGTTGATCGTCTGTATGTTGCGGAAGCGACAGTAGGTCGCGCCATTAAAATGAAGCGCTTCATGGCGCGTGCGCGTGGCCGTGGCGCGCCGATCGTAAAAGAATTCAGCCGCCTGACGATTGTCGTCAGAGAGCGCCAAGCGTAAAGAATACATAAGGATTTAGGAGAATATCTTATGGGTCAGAAGGTTAATCCAATCGGTATCCGCGTCGGTATCAATCGCACATGGGATTCCCGCTGGTTCTCGGATCGCAACTATGCCGATCGTCTGGTGAAGGATCTGAAGCTGCGTGAATACGTACGTGACAAGCTGAAAGCCGCCGGCATCAGCAAGGTTATCATCGAGCGTGCGGCACAGAACACGAAAGTGACTGTACACACCGCGCGTCCGGGCGTGATCATCGGTAAAAAGGGCGCCGATATCGAGAAACTGCGCAAGGACCTGTCCGATCGCGCCGGTTCCGATGTAGCTCTGAACATCATCGAGATCCGCAAGCCGGAAATCGACGCGCAACTCGTTGCCGAGGGCGTGGCCCAGCAGCTTGAGCGCCGCGTGTCTTTCCGTCGCGCCATGAAACGTGCGGTGCAATCCGCGCTGCGTCTGGGTGCGCAAGGTATTCGTATCAACGTATCAGGCCGTTTGGGCGGTGCCGACATCGCGCGCACTGAATGGTACCGCGAAGGCCGCGTACCTCTGCACACGCTGCGCGCGGATCTGGATTACGGTTTCTCCGAAGCAACGACGACCTATGGGATCATCGGTGTGAAGGTATGGATCTATAAAGGCGATATCCTCGAACACGATCCGATGGCACGCGACAAGCGTACCGCCGATGGTTCGACGCCGCGCCAGAACTAATCGATCCGGGTTTATTGAATAAGGTTTTAAGTAAGAGAAAAGATCATGCTGCAACCAAAAAGATCAAAATTCCGCAAACAGCATAAAGGCCGTATCCACGGCAATGCCAAGGGCGGTAACTATCTCGCTTTCGGTGAGTTCGGCCTGAAAGCGCTGGCGCCCGAGCGCATCACGGCGCGTCAGATCGAAGCAGCACGCCGCGCCCTGACACGTCATATGAAGCGTCAAGGCAAGGTCTGGATTCGCGTGTTTCCTGATGTGCCGGTGTCAAAGAAGCCGCTTGAGGTACGTATGGGTTCCGGTAAAGGTTCTCCGGAATACTATGTATGCCGCATCAAACCGGGCCGCATCATGTTCGAACTCGGTGGCGTGCCGGAACAACTGGCGCGTGAAGCCCTGGAACTGGCAGCCGCAAAACTGCCGATCGCAACAAAATTCGTCGCCCGTATCGGCGGCTAAGTTAGATAAGTAAAGAGGAGACCGCCATGAAAGCGGAAGACCTGAAGACAAAAACAGCTGACGAACTGAAAAAAGCCCTGCTAGAGCTGAAGAAAGAGCAGTTCACCCTGCGTATGCAAAAGGCGCAAGGTCAGCTCGAGAATTCGGCGAAGGTACGCCAAGTGCGTCGTGATATCGCGCGCGTGCAGACCGCCCTGACCCAACAAGCTAAAGGCGCTGACGCGGCACCGGCTAAGAAAGCCGCTGCGAAGAAACCCGCCAAAGCAAAAAAGACAGCCGCATAAGGCATAGTAGGAGATAAGAAATGCCCCGTCGTGTACTCGAAGGTGTCGTCGTTAGCGACAAAATGGAAAAGACAGTAACCGTTCTGGTAGAACGCCGTTACATGCACCCGGTTTACAAAAAATACATCCGTAAATCGGACAAGTTCGCCGCGCACGACGAAAGCAACGCTTTCCAGATCGGCGATCGCGTAGAGATCGAAGAATGCCGCCCGCTGTCGAAGAACAAACGCTTCACGGTGATTACGGTTCCGACCAAGGAAGCGCTGGAGAAGACGGCTGAGAAGAAACAGGCCAGGGTAGACGCGAAGAAAGCGGAAGAAGCCGCTAAAGAAGCCGCGAAAACCGAAAAGAAAGAAGCAAAAGCCAGGGTCAAAGCTGAAAAAGCGGAAACCAAGGCGAAAAAGGCGACAACAACCAAAACCGCTAAAGCTAAAAAAGACGCATAGGCTTTAGGGTTAAGTGAACGAGTAAAAGAAGGCAGGATTGCTATGATACAGATGGAAAGCGACCTCGACGTAGCTGACAACAGCGGCGCGAAACGCGTGAAATGCATCAAAGTGCTGGGTGGTTCCATGAGAACCTCAGCCAATATCGGCGACGTTATCGTTGTATCGATCCAGGATGCTATTCCCCGTGGTCGTGTAAAAAAAGGCGACGTGCATCGCGCTGTGATCGTACGCACGAAATCCGGCCTGTCCCGTAACTATGGTGAGAAAATCCGCTTCGACACGAATGCGGCGGTTCTGATCAACAAACAAAACGAACCGATTGGTACACGTATCTTCGGACCCGTGACCCGTGAACTTCGTAAGAACTTCATGAAGATCGTTTCTCTGGCGGCTGAGGTGCTGTAATGACACAGGTTAAATTGAAAATTAAAAAGGGCGATCAGGTCGTCGTTCTGGCAGGCAAGGACAAAGGCAAAAAAGGCGAAGTCCTGCGCGTGATCCCTGATGAAAGCCGCGTCGTCGTCGCGGGCGTGAACGTAGCGACCAAGCACGTAAAACCGTCCCAGACCAGTGCCGGCGGCATCGAGAAAACGGAACGCCCCGTTCATGTATCGAACGTGGCCGTCGCCGATCCAAAATCCGGTAAGCCGACACGCGTCGGTGTCCAGATCCTGAAGGATGGCAAGAAAGTCCGTATGGCTAAAAAATCCGGCGAACAGATCGCCTAAGGTAGAGAAAAGAAAGATAAGAAAATGAAAGCGACCAAGACACGTTTTCAAACGCGCTATGAAAAGGAAATCAGATCGGCTCTGAAACAGAAGCACGGTTACAAGAACGATTTCCAGATTCCGCAGCTTGAGAAGATCGTTCTCAACATGGGCGTGGGCGCAGCGACGACAAATCGCGGTGAAATCGACAGCGCGTTTGATGATCTGGCGCTGATCGCCGGGCAGAAGCCGGTTATCACCTACGCCAAGAAATCGAACGCGTCGTTCAAGATCCGTGACGGCATGGCGATCGGCGTAAAAGTGACGCTGCGCGGTCATCAGATGTACGAATTCCTGGATCGCCTGGTGACTATCACCATGCCGCGTATCCGCGACTTCCGCGGCATCAACGGTAAAAGCTTTGACGGTCGTGGCAACTACGCCATGGGCATCAAGGAGCATATCGTGTTCCCGGAAATCAGCTACGACAAGGCCGACAAGATGCGTGGTATGGACATCATCATCTGCACATCGGCGAAAACGGACGCGGAAGCGAAGGATCTCCTGACCGCTTTCGACATGCCGTTCAAAAACTAGGATTTTTTCAAGAAGGAAAGAAAATGGCAAAGACCTGTTCAATCAACCGCAACAACAAACGCAAAAAGCTGACGAAGCAACATGCGGCGCGCCGCGCGAAACTGAAAGCGATCATCAGCGATCGCGAGCAGCCGCCGGAAGAGCGTTTCCAGGCCGTTCTGAAGCTGGCCGAAATGCCGCGTAACGGCGCGAAAATCCGCGTCCGTAACCGTTGCGAATTGACAGGCCGCCCGCGCGGGCACCACCGTAAGTTTAACCTGTGCCGTAACGTTATCCGCGAACTGGCTCAGCTTGGCGAACTGCCGGGCGTGACAAAGTCCAGCTGGTAATGACGGGACAAGAGGAGAATAGAAAATGACAATGAGCAGCCCTCTGGCAGATACGTTGACCCGTATCAGAAACGCCCAGAAAGCCCGTAAAGCGGTCGTAGAAGTCCTGGCATCCAAATTCATGGGTGCGGTTCTGGACGTACTGACGGACGAAGGTTACATCCGCGGCTATAAGCCGGTTAAAGACGAACGCGGTCACCCCGTTTTCGCCGTCGAACTGAAATACGATCAGGACGAAGGCGCGATCCGCGAAGTGCATTGCGTGTCCAAACCGGGCCGCCGCATTTACAGCGCGTCCAAGGAAGTGCCGCGTTTCTACAATGGTCTGGGTCTGACGATCGTCTCTACGCCGCTCGGCGTAATGGCTGATTATCAAGCCCGCGAGAAAAATGTTGGTGGCGAAATTCTGTGCCAGGTCTTCTAAGCGGAAGAACGAAACGGAACGCGTTTTTTAAGAGGACAAAAAAATGTCACGAGTTGGTAAAAACCCTGTGAAACTGGCTGACGGCGTCACCGCCGAAGTCAACGGTCAGACAGTCAAGGTGAAAGGCAAGCTGGGCGAACTCAGTATGCAGGTTCACGAAGCTGTAGCCGTCAAGCTTGAGAATGGTGAAATCACCGTTTCCCCGCGAGACGATAGCCGCGAAACGCGCGCGCTGTGGGCGACGATGCGCAACCTGATCAAGAACATGGTGCAGGGCGTCAGCGCCGGTTACACCAGGAACCTTGAAATTCACGGTGTGGGTCTGCGTGCGAACGTTCAGGGCAGCGTCCTGAACCTGCAACTGGGCTTCAGCCACGACATCAACTTCCCGATCCCGGAAGGTATCAAGATCGCTGTCGATAAACAGACGAAAATTGCTGTCACCGGTATCGACAAGCAACAAGTCGGTCAGGTGTCTGCCGATATCTACCGCATGAAGCCGCCCGAGCCGTACAAAGGCAAAGGCATTCGTTACGAGGGTCAGCAGATCCTGCGTAAAGAAGGCAAGAAGAAATAAATAAGGTTTTGACGAGGAAAAAGCCATGAGAGCACATCTGTCATCCAAAGATCGCCGTACGTTCCGTACACGCAACAAGCTGCGCGCGGTCAACATCCAGAAGGCCGGCCTGAAAGAAACCCGCCCGCGCCTGTCCGTGCACCGCACGAACAAGCAGATCTACGCGCAGGTCATCGACGACCTGAACGGTGTGACTCTGGCGGCGGCATCCTCGCTGGATAAAGAGTTTGGCCTGAAGAAAGGCTCCGATAAAGCGGCGGCTGCCGAAGTCGGCAAGCTGGTGGCGCAACGCGCGATCAAGGCCGGCGTGAAGCAGGTGCAGTTCGATCGTGGCAGTTATCTGTATCATGGCCGTGTCAAATCGGTAGCCGAGGGCGCCCGCGAAGGCGGCCTGGATTTCTAAGGCTTTTAAAGGATTAATGGAGAAAAACGAAAAATGGCTCGTGGACAACAGCAAGAACAACAACGCGGCGAAGAAAGCGAACTCGTAGAACGCCTGGTGAGTATCAACCGCGTCGCGAAAGTCGTGAAAGGTGGCCGTCGTTTCGGTTTCGCCGCCCTGATGGTGGTCGGTGACGGTCGTGGCCGCGTCGGCTTCGGTACCGCGAAAGCGCGCGAAGTGCCCGATGCGATCAAGAAAGCGACCGAACAGGCTAAACGCAGCATGATCCGCGTTCCGCTGCGCGAAGCACGCACCATTCACCATGACATCATGGCGACGGACGGTGCGGGCAAGGTTTACCTGCGCTCCGCCCCGGCGGGTACCGGTATTATCGCCGGCGGCCCGATGCGCGCGATTTTCGAGGCGGTCGGCATTCAGGATATCGTGGCGAAGGTAGCCGGTTCGAACAACCCGCACGCCATCGTCAACGCGACGGTTGCCGCGCTGAAGAAAATGCAAAGCCCGCGTCAGGTGGCTGCTCGCCGTGGCAAGAAAGTGAGCGATGTAATCGCGAACCGCGAAGCCGCCCGTTCCGCCGCTGAAATCGCAGCGACAGAAATCGAAGCTGAGTAATTTGAAACATAAGAAGGTTATTTGAGGTCGATCATGACTGAAGAAGCGAAGAAAAAAGCCCCGGCAAAAAAGGCAGCTGCTCCCAAGGCCGCTCCGAAAGCCGCCGCGAAAAAAGCGGAGAAGGCACCCAAATCGGGCAAGACGATCACCGTCGAACAGATCGGCAGCCCGATCGCCCGTGAAAAATCGCAGCGCGCGACCCTGATCGGCCTGGGCCTGAACAGGATTCGTCGTCAGAGCACGCTGGAAGATACACCTTCCGTGCGCGGTATGATCAACAAGGTACAACATCTGGTCCGCATCGTGGATGCGGCCTGATACAGATAAGCGTGAGAGGCTAAAGCCATGAAACTGAACGAACTGAAACCGAAGAAAGGCTCGACCTTCTCCCGCATCCGTGTGGGCCGCGGTCTGGGGTCTGGCAAAGGCAAAACCGCCGGTGCCGGTTACAAGGGTCAGAAATCCCGTTCCGGTGTCGCGATCAACGGTTTCGAAGGCGGTCAAATGCCGCTGTACCGTCGTCTGCCGAAACGCGGTTTCAAGAATATTTTCGCCCTGAACCTGGACGAAATCACGCTGGGCCGCCTGCAAGCCGCGATCGACTCCGGGAAGCTGGATGCGAAGAAGCCGCTGGATCATAAGGCGCTGGTAAAAGCGGGCGTTTTGCGCTCCTCGACCGAGGGATTCCGTATCATCGGTGGTGGCACGCTGAAAGCGAAAGTAGAAGTGACCGTTCACGGCGCAACCAAAACCGCACAGGACGCCATCGAGAAAGCCGGCGGTAAAGTGACCTTCGTGGAGATCAAGAAGTTCGTCCGTCCGGGTAAGGAAGGTAAAAACAAAGGCAAGAGAACCAGCCGGGGCAGGGGCGCTGCCAAAGCGGCGGCCACGACGCAGGAGTAAAATTTCCTGCCAGATATTATGAGAACGGCGCTGTCAAAGGCGCCGTTTTTTGTTGGGACGCGTCGGGCGTTATCGGGCGGGTGGTTTACC
>CAKTCH010000014.1 GCA_934538895.1 uncultured Alphaproteobacteria bacterium | reverse complement strand
TCTGCCCGTTGACTTCAACCGTGGTTATGCCGAGCGCGCGCAGGTAACCCTGGGCCTTTTGAATGTCCGGGCTGGCGGCGTCTTTTTGTCTCTGCACAGCATCGGCAGGTGCGGCCATTTGAAATATTTCCCCTCAGTTTATCCCGGTTCATACGGGATACCGTTTGCCCTATTATTATAGAAACAGATTAATAACCCTTTAATGATTATGTTAATATATGACGTCCATGGCTGAATTTGCGTAAAACTATTGGTTTTCCTGTGTGAATCGGGTTAAATCTCCCGGCATTCCCCGAAGTTTAGAGGCACGATTATGAAATTCACGCAAGACTGGCTGAAACAGCATCTGGATACGACCGCATCGCTGGACGAGATCAGCGTGGCGCTGACCGCCCTCGGGCTGGAAGTCGATGGCGTGACTGACCGGGCGCAGCTTTATGCCCCGTTCCATGTGGTCTATGTCGAAAAAGCCGAAAAGCACCCGGATGCCGATCGCCTGAAAGTCTGCCTGATCGATACCGGCAAAGAGAAGTTGCAAGTCGTGTGCGGCGCGCCGAACGCGCGCGCGGGCATGAAAGCGGTCTACGCCCCGGCGGGCAGTTTCATCCCCGGCACCGGCATCACGATCAAGAAGGGCAATATCCGCGGCCAGGAATCAAACGGCATGATGGTGTCCGAGCGCGAAATGGGCTTATCGGACGAGCATGAGGGAATCATCGACGTTGCGGCGGACGTGCCGCTGGGCACGCCGTTCGCGGAACTTTACGGCCTGAACGACCCGGTGATCGAAATCGGCCTGACGCCGAACCGCGCCGATTGCGCGGGCGTGCGCGGCATCGCGCGCGATCTGGCGGCGGCGGGGCTGGGCACGCTCAAGCCGCTGGACGAAACGCCCGTGAAAGGCAACGGCAAATCGCCGGTCGATGTGACGCTGGCATTCGATGACGATAAAAAAGACGCCTGCCCGCTCTTCATGGGCCGTTATATCAGGGGCGTGAAAAACGGCCCTTCGCCGCGATGGATGCAGGATCGCCTGAAGGCCGTAGGCCTGCGCCCGATCTCGGCGCTGGTGGATATCACCAATTACCTGTCGCTCGATCTGTGCCGCCCGCTGCACGTATTCGACGCGGACAAGCTCAAGGGCGATATCCATGTACGCCTTGCCAAAAATGGAGAGACGCTGAAAGCGCTGAACGGCAAGGAATATGCGCTGACCGACGCCATGGCCGCCGTGTGCGATGATAACGGCGTGCTGGCGCTGGGCGGGGTGATGGGCGGCGAAGAGACAGGCTGTACCGAAAGCACCGTGAACGTGTATGTCGAGTGCGCTTATTTTGATCCCCTGCGCACCGCGCGCACGGGCCGCGCACTGCAAATCGACAGCGACGCGCGCTACCGTTTCGAACGCGGCATCGATCCGGCCTTTACCGTACCGGCGGTCGAAGTGGCGACGCGGCTGATTCTGGATCTGTGCGGCGGCGAAGCCAGCGACGTCGTGCAGGCCGGTAACGTTCCCGCAGGGGCGCGCCCGATCGCGTATGATCCCGCCTGTGCGAAACAGCTGGGCGGCCTTGATATGCCCGCCGACCGGCAGAAAGGCATTCTGGAAGCGCTGGGCTTTATTGTGACCGTGAAGTCCGCCCGTGAATGGGCCATCAATCCGCCGTCATGGCGCGGCGACGTCGCGGGGCGCGCCGATATCGTCGAGGAAGTCCTGCGCGTCAACGGCTATGACAATATTCCGCCGGTTTCGATGCGCAAGGATCATGCGCTGACGCAGCCCGCTGAGACGGCGAACGGCGCGCGCGCCCGTCGCGCCCGCACGGCGCTGGCGGCACGCGGCCTGAATGAATGCGTGACATGGTCGTTCATGCGGTCGGGCAGGGCCGTGCTGTTCGGTACGGACGCGCGGCAGGCCGCTTCCCTGAAACTCTCGAACGCGATCAGCAACGATCTGGAACAGATGCGCCCCAGCATCCTGCCGAACCTGATCGAGGCGGCGGAGCGCAACCGCGCGCGCGGTTTCGGCGATAACGCACTGTTCGAGGTCGGCCCGGTCTTTACCAGTCCGAAAGTGGACGGTCAGGCGCTGGTTGCCACAGGCATACGCAGCGGCAGCCACGGCCCGCGCCACTGGAGCGGCGCCAGCGTCAGCCGCGACGTCGATGTAATGGACGCCAAGGCCGATGCGCTGGCGGTAATCGAATCCGCCGGCATTCCCGCCACGGGCCTGCAAGTCGCGCGTGAAGCGCCCGCATGGTATCACCCGGGCCGCTCGGGCGTTTTGAAAATGGGTACGAACGTGGTGGCGCGCTTTGGCGAGATGCATCCGGCCACGCTGGAAGCCCTCGACGTGAAAGGCCCGGTGGTAGGATTCGAGGTAATGCTGGAAAACATCCCGCAGCCCAGGAAAAAAGGCACGGCCAGACCTTTGCTGCAATTGGCGCCGCTGCAACCGGTATCGCGCGATTTCGCGTTCCTTGTGGACGTGAAAGTAGAGGCCGACGCCCTGAGCCGCGCGATCCGCGGCAGTGAAAAGGATTTGATCGCCGACGTGCAGATTTTCGACATTTATACCGGCAAGGGCGTGCCCGAAGGTAAAAAATCGGTAGCGCTGGCGGTAACGCTGCAACCGCGCCAGCAAACGCTGACGGACGCCGATATCGAGAACATCGCGCGGAAAATTGTCGATGCTGTGGCGGGCAAGACAGGCGGCATCCTGCGGGCCTGACGCGGGAAACTATATAAATTCTTGAACTTAATCATAAGTTTAGAAATGACCCGCATGATGGAAGCGAGTCTATTTTCCCTGGGGCGCGTATGATTTCGTATTATTACTGCATTGATCCGGTTCTGAAATACGCGGAAGAAAACGCCGGCAGCGCAGGCTTGATTACCGTCAGCAACATACCCGTTTCCTGCCACGGCTACCGGGAAGACGGCTTTGTGCTGGCCAACCCGATCCATATGCTGCGGCTGGATGATCCGATGGCTGGCGGCTATTTAAGCCAGCTCATGGCGGAAGAGCCGCTCTATCATTTCAATATGCAGCTGTTGCTGGACGAAGCCCTGACCGTACGCGCGCGCAACAAGGCCGTGGAGGAGGCGCTGAACCACGCTTTCGGCAACGCGCCCCTGCCTGATGCCGTGACGGCGGGCGCCGCCGATTACCTGCGCCATCCCGCCCTGCTGGACATGGACGTATCGACGCTGAGCGGCATTTATATAGATTTCCTGATGAACCTGCATCGTCACAAGGAAGATTTCAGTTTCCAGCGCAACATCCTGGGCGCGCATACCGATTTCTTCCTGCAACAATTTGACGGCATTTTCGAGGAGAATAAGGGCCAGATCCGCAGCGATATCCTGCTGGCCTTCGGTTTGCGCGCCGATCACGACCCGCGCAAGCCGTTCGACAGTTACGTAACGGGCGGACACGCCGCCGCCCGCGGCAAGAACATAAGCGAGCCGCATGAATTGTTGTGGGCCTGGCGGGAATGCGACCAGTATCAGGCGCGCCGCGCGCACGACCTTCACCGCGTCATGAGCCTGTCGTCGCTGCCGCGCCTGCCGAACTGGGTCAGGATGGATATCTATGCGCTGATGGAACGCGAAGCGATGAAGAACATATTCGCCGAGAGAATCCTTATAGCCGATCCGGCGCTGTCATTGCTGGATCGCTGCCCGGCCTTGCGCCAGGCGGTCGGCCTGAGCGCAGCCGGGCAAATCAACGATCATGTGCACGGGTTGTTCGGCCAGTTATCGGCGCCGCACCCCGTCTACACGGGCGCGGGCCTGCGCTTCTTCGATGAAGCCGCGATGCGGGATAAGGAATCCCACCGGGTACAATAGGGCCGCCGCCTGATATCGTCAGGCTTTCTGGCCCAGCTCTTCCGCCAGCATATCCTTGCGGGAAAGCTTGCCGATCATGGTTTTTGGCAGCGGCTTGTCGCGGATCTCGATCTGGCGCGGCATTTCGATGGGCGAGATTTTATCCTGAAGGAAGGACTTCATCTCCGCGGGCGTCAGGGTCTGGCCCGCCTTCGGCTTGATCCATGCCTTGACCGTTTCGCCGCGCTGCTGGTCGGGCAGGCCCGCGACGATGCATTCCTCAACGGCAGGGTGCTGATAGATCGCTTCTTCCACGTTGCGCGGATAAACGTTGTAACCGTTGACGAGGATCATATCCTTGATCCGGTCTACGATAAAAACGTAACCGTCGTCGTCGATCATCGCGATGTCGCCGGTATGCAGACGGCCATGGCGCAGCACGTCATCCGTGGCCTGCTGGTTGCCCCAGTAGCCCTTCATCACCTGCGGGCCGCGCACGCACAATTCGCCGCGTTCGCCGCGCGGCATCGGCGTGACCTTGTCGTCGGGATCGATGATCTCGACGATCGTACCAGGCAGCGGCAGGCCGATGGAACCGGGCTTGTTCTCGCCCACCAGCGGGTTGACGCAGACGACCGGCGTGGTTTCAGTCAAACCGTAACCTTCTACGACCACGCAGCCCGTGTTTTTCTCAAACGTCTTCTTCACCTCGACCGGCAGCGGCGCGCCGCCCGATACGCAGTATTTAAGTGACCTGAGATCATATTGCGAGAGTTTCGGATGGTTGTTGATAGCGTTATAGATGGCGGGCACGGCCATGAAATATTGCGGCTTGTTCTTGTGAATCGCCTTCAGCGTTTTATCAAGCTCGAAGCGCGGTACGGGAGTGATGATTTCAAACCCCATCAGCACGCTCAGGTTCATAACCCCGGTCATGGCGAAGACATGGAAGAACGGAATGACGGCGAGCGTCTTTTCGCCCGCCTTGGCGCCGATGAACCACGCCGCGCACTGGTTGGCGTTGGCGGTGACGTTGGCATGGGTAAGCATCGCGCCCTTGGGCACGCCGGTCGTGCCGCCCGTATATTGCAGAACGGCCACATCGTTTTCGGGATCGATCGCCACAGGCGCTGCCTGGCCGTCATTCACGTCGATATCGCTGAGCCATGTGATGAAATCCTCATGGCCGACATCCGCGATATCCTTGCGTTTCAATACCGGAAACAGGACGCTTTTCGGGAACGGCAATATATCGGCGAACGGGCATACCAGAATGCGGCTCAGGCCCGCTACCGCGCGGATCTCGACCAGCTTGTCGTAAAGCACTTTCAGATCGAGCGTGACCATGATCTCTGTCTGGCTGTCCTTGATCTGGTGCGTCAGTTCCTTGGGCGCATAAAGCGGATTGAAATTCACCACCGTCCCGCCCGCCTTCAGCACCGCATAATAAGCGATCAGGAAATATGTGCAGTTCGGCAGGAACAGGCCGACGCGCGTACCCTTCTTGACACCCAGACCCTGCAACCCCTTGGCCATGCGATTGACCTGGTCGCCGATATCTTTCCAGCTCGTCACCTTGCCCATGAAATCGAAACCCGGATTGCCGCCGTGTTTCTGTACGGTACGCTCAAGAAGCGTCGGCAGCGGCACGGCTTCAATCCGGGCCGCCCAGTCGATTCCGGGCGGATAGTTTTTCAGCCAGGGCCATGAGGCGGATGAGTTGGCGGGTTGCGCGGCGGTTGGTACGTTCATGGGCAGTCTCCTGATTTTTTAAAAGTCAGCGGCTGAAAACGCGAGGGAAAGCTCCTCTTAAAATTTTAAGGCACAGCGTGTTGATTTGCCACGACAAACGATCCGGATCGCTGTTTTTATATGCTGCGTTGCATACAAAAAAGATTCGGCATTCACAGGTATGTAATAATTAAGTTATATAGACGCACATAGATCTAATCAGTATATTCTAATATTACACTTTACTTTTTATAAAAATTCTGGATTCGCCATGCTTCTTCTGCCAATATGACGTATATTTTCAAGCGGGGCGGGAACGTATTGAATGCGAAGCCGTTTATATTTAATCGCAGTTTTGAAGGGGTGTCTATTTCTGTGTACGAACATGTTACCGACATGACCAATGCTGAATTGGCCAACGCAGGGCCGCCTGTGCGGGCCCGCCTGAAATGGTTCAATACGCCCAAGGGTTTCGGATTCGTGGTACCGGAAGACGACCAGACTCTCGACGCGTTCCTGCATATCACCACCCTGCAGCGCAGCGGCATCAATGCGCTGGGCGATAATGCCTGCTTGCTCTGCCACATTCAGCGCGGCCCGAAAGGTGCGCATGTGCTGGAAATTCTTGAACTGATCGACGCCGGCGACTTGCCCGCGCAAATCAGGAACGTGCCGCAGCAGGCCGCTATGCCGATCGGCAAGACCCAGCGCATGACCGGCGAAGTGAAATGGTACAAGGAAGATAAAGGCTTCGGTTTTGTTATCCCGGATGACGGTATGAAAGACGTTTTCATTCACAAAACCTGTCTGGAAAAGAACGGTATCGAGAAGCTGGAAAGCGGCCAGCGCGTCAGCATGTTGTTCCGCGCCGTGCCCAAGGGCCGTGAGGTCGTCGAGATCGAGATTATCCGCAAGGGCTGAAGCCTCCTGGGTTTTGTTATTGACCCCTTAATTAATCCATGGAAACAGGTGGTTATACCGCCCGGGGCCTTGAAAACCCCTGTTTACAGCGGCGGCTGGCGTCAGCCGTAACGGGTGCGGCGGCAATAAGAACGGCGTCGCGGCTGTTTTCGTTGATGCATTAAAGGAAAATCGGCATGAAGCATTGTTCTGCCCTGGGAATACTTGTTTTCTTTCTGGGCGTTTCCACGGCATCGGCACAGGTGGAATCCAACTTTTCCGCCGGTGGCGGGGTGCGCATCGGCTGGTCTTCGACGGTTTGCGACGCCAGCATTGCCGGGGCCTTGCGCTATAATTCAGCCGGCGGCGGCACGATCGATTTTTGTAACGGCACGACCTGGCAAAATGCGGGCGCTGCCGGCGGTCTGTTTCTCGATAATCTGGGCGATGTACGTGTCAATTATACCAGCAACAATATGTATCTCGGGCATGAGATATCGGGGACAGGCAGCGCGGTGCTCAGGAACACGTCTCTGGGCGCGGAGGCCCTGGATGCCGCACCTAATTCCGCCGACAACACGGCTATGGGATATCGCGCCCTGACAGCGTATACTGGAACTTATGGCGGGATGACCGCCTTCGGCAGTGGCGCTCTCGAAAAACAAGAAAGCGCGCGCGGGAATACGGCGGTAGGATACAGGGCCGCCTACACGCAAGTTTCGGTAGATGCTACGACAGCCGTCGGTTATATGGCGCTTTATAATAACCGCAATCATAATAATACATGCGTGGGCACCGAGTGCCTTTATAATAGTACGATCGGCGCGGGCAACACGGCGCTTGGCAACATGGCGGGCTACAATATCACCACTGGCAGTCTAAATATCATAATTGGTGCGGGCGTAAACGCACCGAGCGCCACAGCCAGCAACCAGCTTAATATCGGCAACCTGATCTATGGCGATGTGTCGGCGAACAAATTTGTCGGCATCAATACGCCCGCGCCCGCCTATACGCTGCACGTGACGGGCGATATCGCCTATACCGGCGTGACCACCGACATTTCGGATGCGCGATATAAACAGGATATCAATCCTCTGCCCCCCGCCTTGACGCAGATCATGGCTTTGAAACCCGTGTCTTTCGTCATGAAAGACGACCCCGATCGGCAGGTAGAATACGGCTTCATCGCGCAGGACGTGCAGGACCTATACCCCGTTCTGGTGAAAACCGCCAATGACGCCGACCATACCATGTCGCTGAACTATACCGGCCTGATCGCGCCTCTGGTCAAGGCGATACAGGAGCAACAGGCGCAGATCGACGCGTTGACCCGTGCGTTGAAGGAACGGGATAACCCGCCATCGCCATAAAAGAACGGCTGCCGGGGAAAGGCAGCCGTTGCAAGAATCACAAATAGGGAAAGTAGCTACGCAAAACAAAGGGGTCAGGCATTGACCACTTCTTTGAGATCGTCTTCCGGCAACGCGCCCATGGCGGCATCGTCGAAATCCTCGGCCTTGAGGGTACGGCTGCGGCTGGGGGCCTGATAGGCCATTTTGGCGTGTTCCTCGCAATAGGGTAAGCCCGGCACGGTCTGACAACCGCAGAAGGAAAAATTCTCGTCCTGCGGGTCGCCCGAAGGCCAGCGGCACATGCGCTCCTTCAACTCGATCATTTTCAGCGCCTTGAAAGAGCTGTTGGCCGGCTTCGCCACCACGATGGGCTGCTTGATGACGGCCTTGGGGGCTTTCTTCACTTCGGCAACGCGCTCTTCCTTGCGTTCGTTTTGCTGAATGGGGGAAATGCGGTTGGAAAGTTTCAGGCGGTGCGCCTTGCCGATTACGGCATTGCGGGTCACGCCGCCTAGCGCCTTGGCGATTTCGGCGGCGGTCTTGCCCTCGCCCCACAGCTTTTTCAGAAGCGTTACGCGTTCATCGGTCCAGCTCATTGACTTCCTCTCCCAGAAGTATCGTCCACACAAGCACGCTGATGACGAGACAGAGTCAAGCTCTGATTCACATATAAGATTTTCGTTATCGGCGTTGATGAAGTCACTCTATCGGCGCGCGAATCGCGTGGAAAGAGTCGCGCGAATCATTCGCGGTCTTTATCCACAGTTAAGCGAATCAATGCGTTATGCCCGCCGTATATGCGTATTGTGAAGATAAAGGATGCTAAGTGACTGATAACAGATTCATTTTGCATTGAAATAGGGTTGCGGCATTCATGACCCGCGCGATTTTCAAGCCACTTTCCCGCCGGCTTTGACAAAAATTCTAGTAAGTAAAAATTTAATTAAACAATCTCATTCCGTCATTACGGTGCTGTGCTTGCCATGACGTTTAATAAACTCTCTTCGCACCTTCGCGTCTTCGCGGTTCAATCAAAAGGGAAAGCAATTGCCGGTATCGAATTCCTGCCTCAGGCGACGCCAGAGGACAGAGAACGATTCATTTTGCATTGAAATCGAGTCCCCAGACTTCGTAACGCTCCCGATCTTCAAGCCATTTCTCATCGACCTTGACGAAAAGTTTTAAATGCACTTTACAGGCGAGAAGTTCCTGCAATTCCAGCCGTGCGGCTTCGCCGATCTCCCTGATCTGCGATCCGCCCTTGCCCAGCACGATGCCTTTATGCGAATCGCGCGCGACGTATATGATCTGCGAGATCATCACATCGCCGTTGTCGAATTCTTCCCATTTTTCCGTCTCTACCGTAAGCGCATAGGGCAATTCCTGATACAGCTTGCGGAAGAGCTTCTCACGCGTGATTTCCGCCGCCAGCAGGCGCTCCGGCATATCGTTGATCTGGTCTTCGGGGTAATGCCACACGCCTTCCGGCGCGTGCTTCACCAGCCAGTCCATCACATCCTGCGTGCGGTCGGCGTGCAGGGCGGAGATCATGAAGGTGGCGTCAAAATCGATTTTCTCGTTCAGCGCCGCCGCCATCTTCAGCAGCGTCTCTTTTTTCGCCTGATCGAACTTGTTCAGGACCAGCACGCAGGGCATGTCGCCCTTCACCTGCGCAAGGCGCTCGACGATAGCGTTCGTATCGGCGTCGATCTTCTTACGGCTGGCATCGACGATCAGCATGACGATATCGGCCTCGTCCCGGCCCTGCCACGCGGCGGCGACCATGGCTTTTTCAAGACGTTCTTTCGGGACGAAAATGCCCGGCGTGTCGATAAAGACGATCTGCGTTTCGTCCTGCATCGCGATGCCGCGCACCGTGGTGCGGGTGGTCTGGACCTTGGGCGAAACGATTGAAACCTTGCTGCCGACCAGCGTGTTCATCAGGGTCGATTTGCCCGCGTTGGGCGCGCCGATCACGGCGACGAAAGCGCAATGCGTGTTGGGGGATGGATTCATTCTTGCCCTTGCAGCCGTTCGAGGAGGAGACGCGCCGATTCCTTTTCCGCCGCCCGGCGAGAGGCCCCGGTCGCCATGGCGGGCGTGAATCCCTGCACCGTGACGCTCATGGTGAATTGCGGCGCATGGTCGGGGCCGTCGCGTCCGGAAAGCTCGTAAAGCGGCAGCGGCAGCCCGCGCCCTTGCGCCCACTCCTGCAACGCGGTTTTGGGGTCCTGCGGCGGGCTGCTGAGGATGCTTACGCGTGCGCCCCACAGCCGCGCGATCAGGGCATGGCATATATCAAGGCCCGCATCGAGATAGAGCGCGCCGATCAGCGCCTCCAGCCCGTCGGCCAGCATATTTTCATTATCGGCCCCGCCCGAGACGCGTTCCGCATCGGAAAGGATCAGGTATGCGCCGAGATCGATTTCACGGGCGATCACGGCCAGCAGGGCGCCCTGCACCAGCGCGGCATGGCGCTTGGCCAGATGGCCTTCCGGTTCGTTCGGAAACTGGCGGTAAAGCAATTCCGCCATCACCAGCCCCAGCACGCGGTCGCCCAGGAATTCCAGACGTTCATAATTGCTGTCGCTGCCGGTGCTGGCATGGGTCATGGCCGCGATCAGCACGGCGCTGTCGCGAAACCGATGGTTCAGGCGCTCCTGTAAATGCTCAAGGGGTTGCGGCATGGGCTTCCATCGACATGGCTTTGGCTGTCGCTTTTCCCGCGGGGGGGCGTACGGGGGCTATGGTATCGAAGATGCGGTCGTAACGGACGGCAAACGGCCATTTCCACACCTCCGCCAGGCTCGCGGACCCGTCGGTCGAGAAGAAAATGAAGGAAGCGCGCCCGATCAGGTTCTCATACGGCACGAAACCCACCGCTGCCATCACGCGGCTGTCCTGCGAATTGTCGCGGTTGTCGCCCATCATGAAGTAATGGCCTTCGGGTACGAGAAATTCCTCGGTATTGTCCAACGGGCGGTTGTCTGACTCTTCGTATATGCTGAACATTGCGCCCTCGGGCAGGGTCTGCGTATATTCCGTCAGCACCTGTTCGATGCTGCCCTCGCGCACTTTCTTGAGGCCGATAATCTCGCGTGTCACTTTCTTGCGGTTCAGGTAAAGCTCCCCGTCCGTCACCTGCACCCGGTCGCCGGGCAGGCCGATCACACGCTTGATATAGTCCTGATTGGTTTTTGCGTTGAAGAACACGACCACGTCGCCGCGCTGCGGCAGCTTGTCCTCGGCCATCATGCGGCCCTCGATCGGCGCCAGGCCGAACGGGAAGGAATGCTTTGAAAAACCATAAGCCGGTTTATAGACGAACAGGTAATCGCCGATTTCCAGTGTCGGCTTCATCGAGCTTGAGGGAATGTTGAAGGGCTCGTAAAGGAACGTGCGGATCAGCATGGCCAGCAGCACGGCGATAAAAGCCGTCTTCAGGAATTCGGCCCATTCCTCGCGCGCATTCAGCGGCGGCGGATTTTTATCGTGGTCTTGCGGGGCGCTGGGCGGTGTTCTCATATTCTCTACTCACGTTATGTGCGGGCTGGCGTTGTTTTACCGTAAAAGCGGCTTGAATAGCCAGTAAATCAGGATTGTCTCATAAATCGGCGGGTTAATCAGCCTCGATAATCACATGCGCCTGTCCATAGGGGGGGTCGTCGGACAATGTCAGGTGCAAAAAGGCGGTTTTCCCGGGAGGCGTCAGGGCCTGAAGCCGCGTCAGCGCGCCGCCCGTCAGGATCAGCGCCGGTTTTCCCCGTTCGTCGTTGACCACGCCGATATCGCGTAAATAAACGCTGTGTGCGATGCCCGTCCCCAGCGCCTTGGCGCAGGCTTCCTTGGCGGCGAAACGCTTGGCGTAGCTGCTGATATGTTTTCCGGAAGACCGCAGGCTTTCGGCCCGCTCGATCTCGGCGGGCGTAAAGCAGCGTTCGGTAAAACGCTTTCCGAATTTCCCGAGCGTTCTTTCGATCCGGCGGATATCGATCATGTCGGAGCCGGTGCCGATAATCATGCCGTCCTCTCTTTTCCGGGGATAGCCCTCTTGATACCGGCGCGGGCCTGTCGTCTCTGGTTATAGATTTTTTGCATTGCGCGCACAGGGTAATAAAGGATCGCGTAGAACGCAAACCAGGCTGCCACCGCGCTGATGGCGCCGCCGATCAAATGCGGCAGGAACAGCCCGACAGGATTGCTGAGGAAATTTTCCAGCGTATGCTCCGCCGGCAGCGCCGCGAAGCGCCCGTCCCAGAAAATATCCATCAGCCAGACGCCCAGCCTGTAATCGCCGTAGAACATGAAAGGCAGCGTCCACGGATTCCCCCAGAGCGTGCCGATCAGCGACGCCACCTTGCTTTGCCTGAAGATATGCGCATAAACGATGGCCTGTACCAGATGCAGCCCCAGGAGCGGCGTGAATGATATGGCGGCGCCCATGGCCAGCCCGCCCGCGATACGATAAGGGGAATCGGATTTCCGGAACAGGCGGTGCTGGAAGTAAGAAACGATACGCCGCCAGTGCATGGTCGGCCATATCATGTCGCGCGCGTAATGGATAAAGCTCCGGGGCTGGCTGCGTTTGAAAAGCATGACGACCGCCCCGTCAGCGTCCGCGGGCGCGTTCGACCGAGGCGATTTGCGGGGTCGCGCGCAGGGCGGCGATGATATTGTTGAGATGGCGCGTATCGTTGACATACACATCCAGCAGCATGTCCCAGAAATCGAGCGAACGGCTGGTGATTTTCAGGTTGATGATGTTGCCGCCGTTCTTGCCGATGACGGTCGAAAGCGTGCCCAGCGCGCCGGCGACGTTCGAAACTGTGACCTGTAAACGGCCCACATGGGCTTCGGGGCTGTCCGGCCCGTCATCCCATGCGACATCGAGCCAGCGCTCCGGCGTGTCGGCGAAATTCTCCAGCGTTTCGCAATCGATCGTATGGATGGTCACGCCCTTGCCGGTAGTGACGATGCCGACGATGCGGTCGCCCGGCAGCGGGTGGCAGCACCGCGCGTAATGCACCGCCATGCCGGGGATAAGCCCCTTGATCGGCATCGGCTTGCTGGAACCGCCGCCGGGCTTGCGCGCCTGTATGTTTTGCTGTTCGACTTCGGCGTCGGTGGGTTTCTTCGCAGTCGGGGTTTTATGCGCCGGGAAGATCGCCTTGAACACGTCGCGGCCCGCGAGATTGCCCTGCCCGATGCCCGCATACAGGTCGTCGGCCTCCTCCATGCGGAATTGCGGGACGACGTTGGTAACGGCCTTATCGGTGAATTCGTAACCTTCCTGCTGGAAAATCTTTTGCAGCATCGCCTTGCCCAGCGCCGCATACTGGTCGCGCTGCTGCTGGCGCACGAAACGGCGTATATGCGAACGCGCCTTGCCGGTGACGACGAAACGTTCCCATGTCGGCGACGGCGTCTGGTTCTTTGCCGTGATGATGCCGATCTGGTCGCCGTTGTTCAGCCTGGTGTTCAGCGGCGCGATCCGCCCGTTGATTTTCGCGCCCACGCATTTATCGCCGACGCCGGAATGGACGGCATAGGCAAAATCGACGGGGGTGGAACCGGCGGGCAACTCGATCAGGTCGCCTTTCGGCGTGAAGCAATAGACCTGATCCTGGAAAAGTTCGAGCCTGGTGTTCTCCAGCATCTCTTCCGGGCGCTGTTCCTGATCGAGAATCTCCAGCAGGTCGCGCAGCCAGCGATACTGCTTGGCGTCTCTGGCCTTGCCGCTGCCGCCCTGCTTGTAGGCCCAGTGAGCGGCGACGCCGAGATCGGCCTCTTCCTGCATTTCGCGCGTACGGATCTGCACTTCGATGCGATGGTTGCCGGGGCCGATGACGGTCGTATGGATCGAACGGTAGCCGTTTTGCTTGGGGGTAGAAATGTAATCCTTGAAGCGGCCCGGTACGGTCGGATAATGGCTGTGGACGATGCCGAGCGCGCCGTAGCATTGTTCGATATTCTCGACGACGATGCGAAAGGCCATGATGTCCGAGAGCTGCTCGAACGAAACGTTCTTGCGCTGCATCTTGCGCCAGATCGAGTATTTAGTTTTCTCGCGGCCGGTGATGTCGGCGGTAATGCCGGAATCGGCCATCAATTCCTTAAGCTCTTCAATGATCTCCTTGGTGACCTCGTTGTCTTCCTGACGCAGGAAGGACAGGCGGTTCGCTATGCTCTCACGCGCCTCGGGATTGAGCTGCGCGAAGCATAAATCCTCAAGCTCTTCCTTCAGGTTGTGCAGGCCGATACGCTCGGCGAGCGGCACATAGATCTCTATGGTCTCGCGGGCGATGCGCTGGCGCTTCTCCGGTTTCTGGATGGCGTCGAGCGTGCGCATATTGTGCAGGCGGTCGGCCAGCTTGACCAGCAGCACGCGGATATCCTCGGACATGGCGAGGACCAGTTTCCGGAAATTTTCCGCCTGCTTCCCCTGAAGGGTCTGGCCCTCGATACGTGAAAGCTTGCTGACGCCGTTGATCAGGTTGGCCACTTCTTCGCCGAACAGGCCCTTGACGTCGTCGTAAGTGGCGGCAGTGTCCTCAAGCGTATCGTGCAGGATGGCGGTCACGATGGTGGCCGTATCCATTTTCATGTGCGCCAGCAGCCCCGCGACCTCCATCGGATGGGTATAATAAGGTTCGCCCGAGGAACGGGTCTGGCCGTCGTGCATTTTCTTGGCATATTCATAAGCACGGTTCACCGGGTCCGGGTCGAAATCCGGATTGTAGGTTCTGATCTGGGTGATAAGCGGCGAGGGTTCGTACATAAAAATTCCAAATTATTCCAAGGAAATAATATAAGGTGCGCAGCACAAAGCGCCAATAAAAAAGGGCATCGCCGCATTTGAAAAAGATTTGTCATCCCGGGCTTGACCCGGGATCCAGAAGCGTCATTCCCGATCTGAGCCTGATGCCTCTGGATCCCCGCTTTCGCGGGGATGACAATGCCACGAGGTGAGGGAAGCGCTTGTGAGCAGGTATAAAAAAAGGCCGGAAAAGCCGGCCTTTGTCTTATTCTTCTTCCGCCGCGCCGCCCGCCATGTCGTCGAGCGCGGATTCGGCAAAATCCTCATCGTCGTCATCTTCCGGAATATCTTCGAAACCTTCGCCCGCGGCGGCCTGCGCGGCGGCGATCGCATTCCATTCGGCTTCGCCGTCCATCTGATCGATCACGTCTTCGCTGTCGTCCATTTCCAGGACGCGCTGGTTATTCTTGACCAGCTCCTCGCGCAGGTCTTCGACGCTGATGGTGGTTTCGGCGATTTCACGCAGAGCCACGACCGGATTCTTGTCGTTGTCGCGATCCACCGTCAAAGCCGCGCCCGAACCCAGACGGCGCGCGCGCTGGGCGGCCACCATCACCAGTTCAAAACGGTTGGTTACTTTGTCGATGCAATCTTCAACGGTTACGCGGGCCATGTGACACCTGTGGATTTCTGAATTTTAAAAGAAACTGAAGGGGTTTATAGGG
>CAKTCH010000013.1 GCA_934538895.1 uncultured Alphaproteobacteria bacterium | reverse complement strand
GGAACAATCTCTCCGCATGGAAGCTGCGTGGGAGTGCGCCGCGCAGGAATGGCGTATTTCGGAAACACAGCGGCGGGTGGCGTCGGGCGATTATGTTACCCATGATTTAAATCTTTTCACGAAACAGGATGTTGACGCGCTGAAAGAGGCAGGGCTGCGCTTTGCGACGGACGATGATAGAAATGCCCAAGACATGTACATGCAAAACATCGACGGGCATCTGCGCGTGGTGAAAGTCTGCCCGCTGGAAACAGGTAAAAAAGCCGCGCATGATTTTCGTGCTAAGGCCGAATCTCCTGCACAAGCGTCTCCAGCTTCCGCAGGCACGCCGACCGGTCAGGCGCAAAATCCTGCGCGTGCCACCAGTGCTCGGCAGCCGCCAGCAATTGGCCTAGCTCTGCGCCAGGCTTGACGCCCAGATCCATGACATCCTGTCCCGTCAAAGGAAACTTTGGCGGGCTGAATGTATCGGCGATCCGGAATAGCGCACGATACAGGTCCGTATCGCCCTCACGCGTCATTGACAGCAGCAGCCCTTGCTTCACCGCAGGCGCACCGTGGCGATAGACAAGGCTCCTGACGGCGCGCGCCGAGGGGTCCACCCCTTCATGTACCAGCGACGCCAGCGTACGGATGAATTTCAATTGCGCGTTGCTGAGCATCATGAGCGCGGGGATACGGCCAGCATCCATATCCATCAGCACGGCCAGGCGCGCCAGCACATCGACTTCATCGAATGCGCGTTGCAGGCGGCAGAATTCAGAGACATAAGCAGCGTCGAAACCATCGCCCCCGAACTCCCGCGCGATATTGCGGGAGAACATCAGCGCCAATGTCGGCGCAGGATCATCGGCACTCAGTATTTTCATCATTTCCTGCGTGACGCGTTCGCGCGAAAGCCTGCGCATATGCGGGGCGGATTCGCCGCAGGCGCGAAGCGCGGCAGGGTCAGGCGCGCCGCGCCCGTAAAAGGCATGGAAGCGGAAGAAGCGCAGGATGCGCAAATAATCCTCGGCGATACGGGCCGCCGGGTCGCCCACGAAGACGACACGGCCTGCCCGCAGGTCGGCAAGCCCCTGCCCCAGCGGATCATAGATATGCCCCTGCTCATCGGCCAGCAACGTGTTCATGGTGAAATCGCGGCGGCCCGCGTCTTCTGCCCAATCGGCGGTAAAGGCGATGACCGCGCGGCGGCCATCGGTCTCCACATCGCGGCGCAGGGTGGTCACTTCAAAACTGCGGCCCTCGACCAAAGCGGTCACGGTGCCGTGATCGATGCCGGTGGGAATATGACGGATGCCCGCGCGTTGCAGGCGTTCCATAACCTGTGGCGGCGTATGGATCGTTGCCAGATCTATGTCGGCCACCGGTTTACCCAGCAGCGCATTGCGCACGCAGCCGCCCACGAACAAGGTTTGCGGCGCGCGCCCCGTATCGTTCAGGGCCTTCATCACCGTACCGGTCTGCGGCGCCGTCATCCATGGCGGCGGTTCAATCTGCTGATGCGGTTCCATCGATATCCAGCCTGAAAACTTTCCCGCGACTGGCGCACTGCGCCTGATCGCCGTGAAAACTCATAACATTGTTAACGAAATCATTATAGACGGCTGACGAGAACCGCGCCCAGAGGCCATCGCGCACTTCCACATACAGCACGGGCACGCCCTTATGCGGTTCCGGTCTGATCGCCAGTTCGTGGCCGGGACCGAGCGCCACCTTTTCATCGAAATTCGTATAAAGATCAATTTCTTCATTATGTATATCATAACGGGTAATGATAAAAGGCACGTCCTCCACTTCTACCCGGTAACGTGATTCCGGGGATCTCAACCAGTAATCTCCCCGTTCATCGATAAAAAGCCCTTTACCGGCCATAAATCCCGCGCCCGCGCCCCCGAACAGGCCCGCCAGCGCCTTTCTTCTGATCGGGCCGGGGTTTGGGCCGCCATGGAAGTACCAGCGGCCCTGATAATCGATGGTAAATTCGATTCCGCGCCGCTTTTTATCCTGATGGTCATAATCCCGGAACACATCTTCCTTGTAAAAGAGATCGTGCATAGGTGCGCTTTCCTTTGTTTAACCCTCTGGGCAAAGCCAAAAACACTATTAATATAAATCACATATTGCAGATTCTCTACCTTTCGCGCAGGAGCCCTATTGTGAGCAATCCTATGTCCACGTCCGTTAATCCCGTCAATATCGAAAAGCGCCTCGACAAGGCCGCGACCGACCTGAAAAAGGCCCGCGCCGAAGTCGGGAAGGTGATTTTCGGTCAGGACAAGGCGGTCGATCAGATTTTCATCACGTTGATGTCGGGCGGCCACGTCCTGCTGATCGGGGTGCCGGGCCTGGCCAAGACGCTGATGGTCGATACGGTCGCCAGAGTGATGGGCATTACGTCGTCGCGTATCCAGTGCACGCCCGACCTGATGCCCGCCGACATTCTCGGCTCGGAAGTGCTGGAAGAAGATACGGCCACGGGCAAGCGCGCGTTCCGCTTTATCGAAGGCCCGATCTTTACCCAGTTCCTGATGGCCGACGAAATCAACCGCGCCAGCCCGCGCACGCAATCGGCGTTATTGCAGGCGATGCAGGAAGGTTCCGTCACGGTCGCGGGCAAGCCGCACCAGTTGCCCAAACCGTTCCATGTGATGGCGACGCAAAACCCGATCGAGCAGGAAGGCACCTATCCCCTGCCCGAGGCCCAGCTCGATCGTTTCCTGATGCAGGTGGATATCGATTACCCTGACGAGGCGTCGGAGCGGCAGGTAATTCTGGTAACGACCACCAACCGCGAGGACAATATCAAAGCGGTATTCAGCGGCGAGGAATTGCTGGAGATACAAAAACTGGTGCGCGACCTGCCTGTCGGCGAAAGCGTGGTCGATGCGATTTTGAAAATCGTGCGCCGGGGACGCCCCGGCAAGGAAGCGACGAAGATGGTCAACGATTACGTCACATGGGCCCCCGGCCCGCGCGCGTCGCAGGCGCTGATGCTGGCGTGCCGCGCCAAGGCATTGCTGGATGGCCGCCCCGCGCCGTCGGTCGATGATGTGCTGGAGCTGGCGGAACCGATCCTGACGCACCGCATGGCGCTGAATTATCAGGCGCGGGCCAACGGCGTGACGCTGCGCGAGGTGATCGCGGATATGACGAAGGGCCTGTAATCGGAAAGCAGTAATCAGAAATCATGCCTGTTCACCACCGCATTCATGGGCTGACGCGCAGTGCTTTAAACGCACTGGGTTTGCGCGTGGAGGCGGAGAAGGCTTCGGCGCGGCTGCCCGATTTGCTGGTGGCCGCCGAGAAAGCCGCTACTGCCGTGCGTATGGGCGAACATGCGCAGCGCCGTGCCGGCAGCGGCGAAAAATTCTGGCAGTTTCGCGAAGATCAGGCGGGCGACCGCCCGCAGGATATCGACTGGCGGCAATCGGGCCGCGGTGACCGCGTGTTCGTGCGCCAGAAGGAATGGCAAACGACGCAGACCGCCCTGCTGTGGTGCCAGCGCAACGACAATATGCAGTATGCGTCGCGCACCATCCTGCCGACCAAGTTCGAAGCCGCCGCCACGATCAGCATGGCGCTCGGGATGCTGATGATGGGCGCCGGTGAAATGGTGGGTACGCTCGACGGGTCGTTACGTCCCGGCAAGGGTGAAATCGCGATTCAAAGCCTCGGCGAAAAATTGCTGGAGCCTGACATATCGTCGCTGCCGCATCACCTGATGCGCGAACCGGCGCGCCATGCCACTATCGTGCTGGCGGGGGATTTTCTGGCACCGCCGGATCAGATCGCACATTCGATCCACGCGCTGGCGGGGCGTACGGTGAATATCCTGCTGTTGCAGGTTCTCGATCCGGCGGAGATCAACCTGCCTTTCCGGGGCCGCGTGATTTTCGAGATACCGCATACGGGCGACAAGCATCACATCACCAATGTCGATTCCGTGCGCGAAAGCTACCAGAAGAAGATCAACGCTCATATCGACGCGTTGAAAGCGATGTGCCATCACAATGGCTGGCATTACGTGCAGCACATCACCGACACGGACGCTGCCGTGACATTGCTGGCGCTATGGCGCCTGATCGGTCAGAGCCGTAAAGGGGGGCCGTTGTCATGATGATTCCCGGTTTCGGCACATTCGCTTTTCTCAATCCGTGGGTGCTGGCGGGCATGGCGTTCCTGCCCGTGCTCTGGTTCCTGCTGCGCGTGACGCCGCCCGCGCCGCGCCTGATCGTGTTCCCTGCCGCGCATTTCATGACCGGGCTGGACGCGCAGAAACAGGTGCCCAGCAAAACGCCGTGGCCGATCCTGCTGTTGCGCATCCTGGCGGCGGCGCTGATTATGCTGGCGCTGGCGCGCCCGATCATGAACCCCGGCGAAGCCGTGACGGGGACAGGCCCCGTGCGCATCGTGATGGATAACGGCTGGTCGGCGGCGCAGACATGGCGGTTGCAAATGATGCAGGCGACCGACCTGATCGAACGCGCGGGACGCGAGCGGCGCAATCTATATATCGGCACGACCGCGCCGGAACCGGGCAAGACCGCGCCGTTTCTCGCGGGGCCGCTGACCAAGGGCGAGGCCGAGGCCATGTTGCGCGGCCTGAAGCCGTTGCCATGGCTTTCGGATTACGATGCCGCGTCGGCCCTTTACGAGACGACCAAGGAAACCGCCAATGTGCAAAGCTACTGGCTATCGTCCGGCCAGCGCGACGGTACGCCCGACCGCCTGATCCGCGTGCTGCAAAATCAGGGCGGCCTGACACTAATCACGCCCCCGCCGGTGCAGCGTCCCGTTTTGCTGCGCCCGGACAGAACAAAACCGGGGCAGGCCGCCGCCGCGGTGGAGGTCAATTCCGGCACACCGGCGGGCGTTCCGTTTACCGTGCAGGTACTGACGCGCGACGGACGCCAGATCGACAGCCGCGATATCGCCACCGACGGCAGGCAAATTTCGTTCAGGGTGGCATTCGACCTTCCTTCCACGCTGCAAAACCAGGTCAGCCGCATCCAAATTTCCGGACGCCATAGTGCGGGTTCGACCCTTTTGCTCGATAGCGGTTCCTATCGCCGCATAGTTGGAATCGTATCCGCCAATACGGCGGAGAAAGCGGCGCTGGCCGATGCATCCTATTATATCCGCCGCGCGCTGGAGCCTGTGGCGGACGTCCAGACGGGTGCGCTGGCAGAATTGCTGGACAAAGATTTGAGTGTGCTGATCCTGCCCGATGTGGGGGCGATGCCGCCGGAAGAACTCGATCAGCTGGAAGGCTGGGTGCGCGAGGGTGGTCTGCTGGTCCGTTTCGGCGGGCCGAACATGACGCAGGGCGAAAATTTCCTGACGCCCGTAACCCTGCGCCGCGGCGATCGCGCCATGGAGGGCGCGCTGTCTTGGGACAAGCCGGCCAAGCTGGCGCCCTTCGCGCAGAAAAGCCCCTATTACGGTCTAGACATACCCGAGGATCTCAGTATTGCGCGCCAATTGCTGGCGGAACCAGAGCCGGAGCTTGAGCGTAAAAGCTGGGCCGCGCTGGAGGACGGCACGCCGCTGATTACCGCCGATCATCTGGATAGCGGATTAATGGTGATGATTCATACCACGGCGACGCCGGAATGGTCTAACCTCGCCTTGTCCGGCCTGTTCGTCAAAATCATGGAACGCACGGTGCAGATGGCCGGCACGCGCGCTTTCACCGATGAAAACACGACGGGCGCGTTGCAGCCGCTCATCCTGCTGGACGGTCATGGCAATACCGCGCAGCCCCGCGCCACGGACCAGCCCATTCCCGCCACCGATTTCGAGACGAAAATACCGGACAGCACGCACCCACCAGGAATTTACGGGCGCGCGGGCTATCAAAAATCGCTCAATCTGGGTGAACGGCTGCCGACGCTGCGCACGCTCGGCGACATTCCCGGCAGCGTCACCCAGCAAAATTATGGCGGCGTGAAGGAGAAAAACCTGATGCCTTTCATCCTCGGCATGGCGCTGCTGCTTTTCATGATCGACTGGATCGTCATGATCGTCCTTCATGCGGGCTGGCATTTATTCTCAAATCCCTTGCGCTGGTCGCGCACCGCCGCCATCATTGTTCTGCTGGCGGGTTTTTCCGCCCTGCCCGCATACGCGGAAACCACGGAAGACCAGATTCGCTATGCCGGGGAAATCCATCTCGCTTATATCAGCACCGGGGTCGTCGATATCGATGCGTTGACGCAGCGCGGATTGCAAGGCCTAAGCAATGTGCTGGCCGAGCGCACGTCGGTAGAACCGAAGGGTATCGTGGCGCTGAACCCGGATACGGATGATCTGTCATTCTTCCCACTGGTTTACTGGGCGATCACACCGGGGCAGGCCACGCTTTCCGGCAAGGCTTTGCAGAAAATCCAGTATTACCTCGACCATGGCGGCACGATCTTGATTGATACGCGCGATGAAAGCACCACGCCGCGCGGGTTCGCGGGATCCGCCGGGGGCACCAACGCCGCGCATTTGCGCCGCCTGACCGGCGGGCTGAACGTGCCGCCGCTGGTGCGGATGCCGGACGACCATGTGCTGACGAAATCTTTTTACCTGCTGGACGGCGTGCCGGGGCGTTACAATGGCAAGAGCATGTGGGTCGAGGAAACCAGCAAGAGCGGCCGCGACGGCGTTTCCTCGCTTATCATCGGCAGCAATGACTGGGTATCGGCATGGGCGGCGACCGGCTCGGGGCAAACCCGCCAGCAGGAACTGGCTTTCCGCTTCGGCGTCAACGTCATGATGTATGCGCTGACCGGCAATTATAAAGCCGATCAGGTTCACATTCCTTATATACTGGAAAGGCTGGGCCAATAATGAACACAGCCGCGCTCACCATTCATTTCGCGCCGATCGTGCCTGAACCCACATTATGGCTGATAGCGCTGACGGGGCTGTCCTTCCTGCTGCTTTCCGCGGCGCTGTTCCGCGCGGGCATAATTACGCGCACATTGTGCGTCACCGCGTTTCTGCTGGTGTTCCTGAATCCCTCGCTGGTCGAGGAACAGCGTGAACCGGTGAACGACGTCGCCGTGATCGTGGCGGATCATTCGCCTTCACAAAAGATCGGCGAGCGGGAAAGCCGTACGCAAAAGGCGCTGGAAGCCCTCAGGAAAGAGATCGAGGGGCATGATGGTATCGATTTGCGCGTCATCGACGCGCCGTTGAACAATCCGGCCACGGCCCGCGAAACTAAACTGTTCGAAGCCGTCGATCAGGCGCTGGCTGACGTGCCGGCGGCGCGGCGCGCGGGCGTGATCCTGCTGACCGACGGTCAGGTGCATGACATTCCGGCCCAGCCGGAGACGATCGGCGAATATGGCCCGGTCCATACGCTGCTGACGGGGCGCAAGAACGAGCGCGACCGCCAGCTGGTGCTGACCGAGGCCCCGGCATACGGCATCGTCGGGCAGGAAGTGACCGTGCGTTACCGCGTGGAAGACCCGTCGGCCCCGCGTGACGAGTTCGCCAGCGTGTCGATCAGGCAGGACAATACGCCGGGCCGGATGGATATGGTTCCGGTCAATGAAGAGCGCAGCGTGCAGATCAAGATCAACCATGCGGGCCAGAATATCGTTTACATCGAGGCCGCGGGCACCGACGGCGAACTCACGCTCGCCAATAACAAGGCACCGCTGATCATCAACGGCGTGCGCGACAGGCTGAAGGTCCTGCTGGTGTCCGGGCAGCCGCACGCGGGGGGGCGCACATGGCGCAACCTTCTGACATCCGATCCCGGCGTCGATCTGGTGCATTTCACAATCTTGCGCGAGCCGGAGAAGCTGGACATGACGCCGCATACGGAATTGTCGCTGATCGCCTTTCCCTTCCGCGAATTGTTCGAGGTCAAGCTCTATGATTTCGACCTCATCATTTTCGACCGTTACGGCGTCAACCGCATCCTGCCGAATTTCTATTTCGCCAATATCGCGGAATACGTGAAGAAAGGCGGTGCGTTGCTGGAGGCCAGCGGCCCGGCCTTCGCGGGACCTGAATCGCTTTACACGACGGCGCTTGAGGAGGTATTGCCTGCGCAGCCGACCGGCGCGGTGTTCAACCATGCTTTCCGTCCGCAACTGACCGATACCGGCAAACGCCATCCGGTGACGCAGGACCTGAGCTGGCCAGGGACGACGCCCGAAATGCCGGGCTGGGGTTCGTGGCTGCGGCAACTGGGCGTAACGCCGCATCATGGCCAGGTGGTGATGTCGGGGTATAATAACCTGCCGCTGCTGATGCTGGATCGCGTGGGCGAAGGCCGCGTCGCGCAATTCGCATCCGACCAGATATGGCTGTGGTCGCGCGGTTACGAAGGCGGCGGCCCGCAAAGCGAACTGCTGCGCCGTCTGGCGCACTGGCTGATGAAGGAACCGGAGCTAGAAGAAAACGCCCTGTTCGTCGAGATGGACGGCAGCACCATGTTCGTGCGCCGCCGCTCGCTGCATGAAACGCCGATGGACATCATCATGATCACACCGGACAACAAAACCGAAACCGTAACATTGAAACCGCAGCCAAGTGGTTTGCTGGAAGTGCGTATCGACGCCGACCAGCTGGGCATCTATACGTTTGACGACGGGATGCAGGAGCGCTTCGCGCTGGTGGGCGATCTCAACCCGCCGGAACTGCGCGGTGTGCGCACGACAGCGGAGCTACTGGCCCCCGTGGCGCAACAGTCGGGCGGTACCGTGCAATGGCTGGTCGACGATCCGGCGCCTGATTTACGCTTCGTTACGAACGGGAAAGTATTCGGCGGTCATGGCTGGGTCGGCCTGAAGTCGAATAACAGCTATCAGGTAACGGGCGTCAAGGACACGCCCTTCCTGCCGGACTGGGTTTACGTTCTTTTGCTAATGGGGCTGGTGGCCGGTTCCTGGTGGCTGGAGGGCCGGCGGAACTGATCCATGATGCCCATTTCGCGGGCTTTCAGCGCCACCTGCGTACGGTTCTGCGCGCCGAGTTTCTTGCACAGGCTGCGCACATGCAGTTTTACCGTCACGACCTGCAACCCGAGCGCCGAAGCGATAACCTTGTTCGACTCGCCCTGCAGCAAATAGCCAAGCACGTCCATCTCGCGCGCCGTCAGATGCGGAACCGTGCCTCCGTCCTGATTGGCGGCTTTGTCCGGCAAGGGCTGGAACGCCGGTTCATAAGAAGGCATCAGGCGATTGGTATTGTGATCGAGGGGGATGAATTTCTCATCCGCCATAATCTGCTGGAACCCCTTGACCATCGCGTGGCCCGGCATGGTTTTGGGGAAGTAGCCGACGGCCCCCAGTTCCAGTGACATCCTGACCTCTTCTTCATTGGCGATGCCGGACATCAGCGCCACGCGCACATCGGGCCATGTCTGGCGGATTTTCTTCAAACCCTGAAAACCGTTCATGCCCGGCATCCGGTAATCGAGCAGCACAAGATCGAAAGCGGAATCGCCCTCCAGAATTTCGATGACTTCCCTGATATCGCGCGCAACGCTCAGGCGGTAACCCGGCTCTATCTGGTTGATGTAAAGCGTCAGCGCATCGCGGAAAAGCGTGTGATCGTCTGCAATCAATATTTTCATGGTCATGCCTCTTGGATCGGGTCGTGCCGTTTATGTTTGTGCAGTTAAATTTTACGCAAAGGTGAAACCGCGTCTATTTTACAGCTTCAGGAAGTATCCAATACTTTCGTATATATTTTATTTTAACCTTAATGGGCTGGGCCCTGAAAGGTTTAATGTGAATTTTTTCATACGGTAAAGACAGCCGATAAAAATAACCAACGATTCCAGCTGGATGCCGGTTCCCTTATAAAATTATGGATCTTTTATTACTCCAGCGATGCGTGCAATGGTGTGTTTACGCTGCGTTGCAACGCCCGCATTTTCAGGCGGTAAATATAAGTGGATTCCATCACGCGCTGGACGTAATTGCGGGTTTCATCAAACGGAATCATCTCGACCCAGTCGATCATGTCGATCTGGCCTGTGCGCGGATCGCCGTACCGCGCTATCCATTTATCGACGTTGCCCATGCCGCCGTTGTAGGCCGCCAGCGCCAATGGATAGGAACCATTATAACGGCGCAGCAACTGCCCAAGATAGCGTTCTCCCAAGGCAATGTTATGGTCGGGGCGGGAAATCAGCCATTCCGTTTGATGAGGAATGCCGGCGCGCTGAGCAACTTCTTTCCCCGTCGCCGGCATGATCTGCATCAAGCCCATCGCGCCCACGCGGCTGCGCGCCTGCGGATCGAACTGGCTTTCCTGACGGATCAGGCCATGCACCAGCGCCCATTCCTGCTGGACGCTGCGCATCCGCGGCAGGATGGTAGGGAAGGCATGATCGATCATCATAATATTCTTCTCGAGGCCCTTCTTCCCGATGCGCACGGCGTTGTGGTAGTGCTCGAGCGATTCGGCAAGATCGGCAATCAGGATATATTCTTCCGGATCCTTGATGTCGTTCGACATGGCATCGAGAAATTCGGTGGTTTCCTTCCAGTATCCGGCTTCGTGCAGGAATTTCGCGGCCTTGACGATATCCTTGTTATAGAAGCGCGTTTCAGCGCCGATGGCACGGCGCGGCGCCACCTGCTGGGGCGGACGCTGGTCGGCGTTCAGCTCGGCGATCGCCATCTGTCCATAGAAAGCGGTTTGATAACGTGCCGCCGCCTGGAACCACTGCGTCGCAATGGTATCCTGCTTCAGCGCCTTGCTGGCCTTCCCTGCCCAGTAAGCGCCGCGCGATTTGCTGATGGGGGTTGATGTGCCGTTATAAAGCGCCTCGAAATGGCCGAAGGCTTTGTCCGCCTGTTTGTTAAAGCGCAGGGCGAGCCAGCCCGCCATAAATTCGGCGGCGGCAAAATCGGCGCCCTGCTTCATGCCATGGCGTGCCACGACGATATAGGCCGTACGATAATCCTTCTTCTCGATCAGGCGGCGGGCGATGATGTTGCGCTCCTTCCACCAGTCGCCGAGATTGGGGATTTGTTCTGCGGGGGGCATATTCTGCAGGATCTCGATCGCGCCGAAATCCAGATCGTTCTTACGGCGCCAGCGCAGGCGTTCGAGCATGAAGCCGGGATCGTCCTGCAGGTGCGCGGGCACGATCTGCACCAGCCTGTTGACGTCGGGGGTATTCTGGGCCAGCGCGATGCGCGCGTCGGCCAAGGCGGGATAGCCCCTGCCGATCATGCGTGCCAACGCGCGGGCGTTGGTATATTGCTGGCGGAACAGCACCGTGTTGAAGCGGGCGATATGCACATCCTTGCTGATGGTATCGGCATAACGGTCGAGGAAGAAAGCCTGTTCGGTATTGTTCAGCGTTGCGCGTGGCCACCATTCGTTCAGGCGCTGCGCGGCCACGTCCCTTTTGCCCTGATTGGTCAGCGCCAGAACGTAACGGCTCATGCCCGTGGCCGTTTGGGGTGGATTCACATCGAACCATGCAACCATTTCCACATCGGATATAGTGAACGGCATCGACCTTTCCGCCAGTTCCTTCAGCGCGTTCTGCCGGGGCCATTCGGGATTTTTCGTGATGAATTCCGAGATGCGCGCAAAATCGACCGTCCTTTTTTTATCCTTCAAATCCTTGGTGAAATACAGCCATTCGTATGTCGCGATGGCGGCCTTGTCCTGCGATTGCGTCACCAGGCGTTTGGCTTCGGTCCAGCGGTCCTGACGCGCGGCTTTCAATCCCTGAACGACCGACTGGCGATTTTCCTTGGTCAGCGCCACGGACGGCACATTTTGCGTGTTGTCGATGGCGCCTGCGGCGGCCAAGGGCATACTCATGGCGCAGAGCATCAAAAAAGCAAGACTTGCTTTGCGTACCGGCTTTTGCGACATTGTGTCCAGCATCGAGAAAGGAATGTCCCTGTCATGTTTCATGGTTCGATAACCGCACTTATTACCCCGTTCAAAAACGGGGAGGTTGACTGGCCCGCATTCGACGACCTGGTTGAGTGGCAGATCGAACAAGGTTCTCACGGACTCGTACTCTGCGGCACCACAGGCGAATCGCCTACGCTGACGCATGACGAGCATAAACGCATTGTTGAACGTGGCGTGGCGCTGGTCAAGCGCAGAATCCCCGTTATCGCCGGCACGGGTTCCAACGCCACCGCCAAAACGATCGCGGTAACGCAGCAGGCACTGGAAGCCGGCGCGGATGCCGCGTTGATCGTGACGCCTTACTATAATAAACCCACGCAGGACGGGCTTTACGCGCATTACGAAGCTATCGCCCAGGCCGTGCACATCCCTATTATTATATACAATATTCCGGGCCGATGCATTGTGGATATATCTGTGGATACTATGGCACAGCTGGCGGCCCTGCCAAATATCGTCGGCGTCAAGGACGCTACGTCCGACCTGAGCCGCGTGAAGAAGACCAAAGCCGCCATCGGCAAACCGTTCTGCCAGCTTTCCGGTGACGATCTCACGGCCCTCGGCTTCCTGCAGGAGGGCGGCGATGGTTGCGTCTCCGTCGTCTCTAATATCGCGCCGGCGATATGTGCCACACTCCAGCAAAGCTGGCGCGACGGCAATCCGGCGATCGCGGGTGAACTGGATAAGCGCCTGCTGCCGCTGAGCAAGTCCCTGTTTGCCGAAACGTCCCCCGCCCCAGTAAAATATGGCGCGAGCCGTCTGGGGCTTTGCACGGATGAAGTGCGTCTGCCGCTGGTGCGCGCGACGGAAAAGGCCCGTGCCGCTGTTGATGCGGAAATGGAAAAAGCCGGACTGATCGTGGACGGCAAACCGGCACAAGCGCGCGCTTTCGGCTGATTTTACACCTCAGCGCTGTTTTTCCCTTCGTTTTAGCGCGGTATCGCGCTAAATATCTCGCATGGCACAGAAAAAGGATAAAAAATCAGGCATGATCTCCGTCAGCCAGACCGTTGCGGAAAACCGCAAGGCCCGGTTCGAGTATCATTTGCAGGAGATCTTCCAAGCAGGCATCGTGCTGCTGGGTACGGAAGTCAAATCGCTGCGTCTGGGCCAATGCAGCCTGAACGAGTCCTTCGCGGGCGAGCATAACGGCGAGATATGGCTCTATGGCTGCCATATCCCCGAATATATGCAGGCGGGGAAACATTTGCAGCACCAGCCCAAACGCCCTCGTAAGTTGCTGCTGAACAAGCGCGAGATCAATAAATTCATCGGTTCGGTCACGCGTGAAGGTTATACGCTGGTACCGACCAAGCTTTATTTCGACGAACGAGGCCGCGCCAAGGTGGAAATCGCGCTGGCCAAAGGCAAGCAGTTACACGATAAACGTGCCGCCACCAAAGACCGCGACTGGGGCCGGGACAAACAGCGGATCATGCGGGACAAGGGTTAAAGACCTGCACGCTATAGCCCCTTTTCCATTGATCGCCATCATTCTTCTGTCTCCAATAAAAAATATTGTCATCCCGAGCGTAGCCGAGGGATCGCTGTATGAGTAAGCTATAAAAGCCCCGAAAAAATTTCCGGGGCTTTTGTTATAGGAGGCCTGGTGGGAGAACAAGCCGCATATTCTGTATCCGATCAGCCGGCAGCCTTTTTCGACTTACGGCCCGATGGTGCATCGTCGTCATTCGCCAGTTCGGCGGTGGCTGGACCCTCGATGGCATCCGCCGCTTCGGTGGCGTTTTCAGGGCCGGTCAGCATGGCGTCGGCGACGACACCGGCTTGCTGGCGGATCTGACCTTCAAGCTTGGCGGCCACTTCCGGATTGTCGCGCATGAATTTCTTGGCGTTTTCGCGGCCCTGACCGATGCGCTGGCCGTCATAGGCGAACCATGCGCCGGACTTCTCTACGAGGTTCGTCTGCACACCGATATCGATCAGTTCGCCAGTTTTGGAGATACCCTCGCCATACATGATGTCGAATTCGACCTGGCGGAACGGGGGCGCCATTTTGTTTTTCACGACTTTCACGCGAGTCTGGTTGCCTGTCACCGTTTCGCCGTCCTTGATGGAGCCGATGCGGCGGATATCCAGACGGACAGACGCGTAGAATTTCAGCGCGTTGCCGCCTGTGGTGGTTTCGGGCGAGCCGAACATCACGCCGATTTTCATACGTATCTGGTTGATGAAGATGACCACGCAGTTGGAGCGGGAGATGGAGCCTGTGATCTTGCGCAGCGCTTGCGACATCAGGCGGGCTTGCAGGCCCACATGGGTGTCGCCCATTTCGCCTTCGAGTTCGGCGCGCGGCACGAGGGCGGCCACGGAGTCGACCACCAGCACGTCGATCGCGCCGGAACGCACCAGCGTATCGGCGATTTCGAGCGCCTGCTCACCGGCATCCGGCTGGGAGATCAGCAGCTGATCGACATTGACGCCGAGTTTCCTGGCGTAGCCGGGATCGAGCGCGTGTTCGGCATCGACGATGGCGCAGGTGCCGCCCGCCTTTTGCGCCTCGGCGATCACTTGCAGCGCCAGCGTGGTTTTACCGGACGATTCAGGGCCGTAAATTTCCGTGATGCGTCCACGCGGCAGACCGCCGATACCGAGGCCGATATCAAGGCCGAGGGAACCTGTCGAAATCGCTTCCACATGGACATGGGCGTTTTCACCGGTCAGCTTCATGATCGAGCCTTTCCCGAAAGCGCGTTCAATCTGCGCAAGGGCGGCGTCGAGGGCCTTGGATTTTTCGGCGGGGGACTGACTCATATTATCACCTGTTTTCAGCGCTGTTACGGACATGATTTGTTCTCCTTTATTGTCACAGTTTCCGCAGTCCGGCAACGCTGGCCCTGCATATGATTCGAGTTATCACCATCCAAATGTACCCTATTTGTTCTTTTTGTAAAGCGCAAACAGGAACAAAAGGAGATTTTTGAAATTATTCTCTGGCGATCGGGCTAACACTCTCATATTATGACTAAAAATAAAGGCAAAGATGCCCCATAATAGAAGAACAGGCAAAATCCATGACTGAAAGATCGCAGACTCCCCTATCCCGCTTATGCAGGCAATTCCTGAAAACAAGCGTGCTGGCGGGAGTGATGGCCGGGACAGCCAGCGTACAGGCCGAAACGGAACGCACATTGTCGCTGACAAACCTGCATACGAAAGAATCGCTGAGCGTCATATATAAGCGCGGCGATTCCTATGTGCCGGAAGCGCTGGCACGGATCGACCATCTGCTGCGCGATCATCGCCGCGATCAGACGATGTCCATCAATCCGGCGACGCTGGACCGCCTGTATGAGATCGGCCAGAAAGTCGCAGATATCTACCCGCACATTCCTATCAAGTTCGAAATTATTTCCGGCTATCGCGCGCCGGAAACCAATCGAGCGCTGCGCCGGAACGGCGGCGGGCAGGCGGCTCAATCGCGGCATATGACAGGGGATGCCATAGATATGCGCATTCCCGGTGTGGCGACCAAAGCCTTGCGCGATATCGCATGGTGCACAGGCAACGGCGGCACCGGTTACTATGCACAGGACGGTTTCGTGCATATCGATAGCGGCCGCCAGCGTTTCTGGCCGTCGGGGTGGAACCCGTATAAAATCGCGTGTTCCTGAGAAGGGCGCCCTGATAAAACCGGTGGCTTTAAGAGCGTCGCATATTCCAGCATGATCGCTGTATCAAGGGGCTTGCACGAAAAACCTTGCGCCCCCGATGCCGTTGAAAAAATGCTTAACTCTCCAGCGCTTCTTTGACCTTGGCAGCCAGTTGCTTAAGCGTGAAAGGCTTGGGCAGGAACCAGATATTTTCGCCCATGTG
>CAKTCH010000012.1 GCA_934538895.1 uncultured Alphaproteobacteria bacterium | reverse complement strand
TGAATGAAGACGTCCGGCGGCGCCGCCATTTTGCTCCTGTTGCTATTGAACCATACCCGGGCACCGGCTTCTTTGGCTTGCGCCGCCACAAGCGGTGAAAGATCGAGGAAACGGTTGGAAATATGGACGACGATCAGCCCCTCCGGCTTCAGCTTGCGGAAATAAAGCTGGAAAGCCTCCCGCGTCAGCAGGTGAACCGGAATGCTGTCCGAACTGAAGGCGTCAAGAAAGATCATGTCGTAGCTGCCGTCGGCGGCGTCATTCATGCGCAGCCGCCCATCGCCCATGACGACCTCGTAAGGGCTGCCGCAATCGGACAGGTAGGTAAACAGATTTTTATCCTCTGCCACGCGCTTGATGGCGGGATCAATCTCATAGAACACGAAATCCCGCTCTGGCGCGGCATAGCAGGCGACGCTGCCCAGCCCAAGGCCTAGGATGGCGATCTTCTGCGGCTGGCCTTCCTGCAATTCTCCCACCATGCCGAAAACCTGCCCGCCGGGGCTGGAGGCCGCGTAATAACTGATAGGAATCAGCCGGTATTTCTCCACCTGCGCCTGCGTGCCGTGCAGAGTCGTGCCGTGATAAAGGACGCGCATCCCGCCCCGGTCGGACTCCGCCACGCGAATTACGCCGAAGAAATTACGCTCTATATGCAGCGTCTGCGCCAGCGAGCCCCAGTTGAATCCGGGATCGAAAATTAGAATGCCCAGCAAGGCGACGATAAACGCGGAATGGCGTCTGCGCAGCCTCATCAGCCCATAAAAGATGATAATCATCATAACGAGGACGACCGACGCGGCTTTCGCCAGCAGCAGCGCCAGCAGGGCCGCCCCTACGCTCACAATAACCAGACGGTAAAGCCGTATGACTTCCTGCGGCTGAAAACGCAGATCGCCCGTCACGAAGGGAACGATCATACTGGCCGCCAGTATCAGCGCATATTCCAGCGGCAACGCAAACAGGAACGGCGCGACCAGGCTGTTGAACAATCCGCCCAGTACGCCGCCCAATGCCATAATCAGATAAAACTCTGTCAGGTATTGTGGCGCGGGCCGGCGCTGCGCCAGCGCCAGATGGCACGTAAGCGCGCAAAAAAAGAACGTCGCCAGGTGCAGCGTCACATTGACCGATTTGGTCAACATGAACGGGTCGCGGATGAACACCAGGGCCACCAGCATGACGGCAACCGATTGCCAGCCATAAGCACGCGGTACGCTCAACGTCGTGAAGCGTGAGAATACAATGATAAAAGTCAGCAGGTACAGCGCCAGCGGTATCACCCACAGCAGCGGCGCCGACGCCACGTCGGTCGTCACATAAGTCGTGACCCCCAGCATCAGGCTGGAGGGGATGAACGAAAGCGCCAGCCATTTCAGCCGCATCCGGCGGGTAGGGGCCGGACCGTCGTTGAGAGGTTGCGGCAAATCGTCCGGCAATCGGGCCTTGTTCGCGCCCGCATGGAATCCCGCGGCCCCGATCAGAACGATCAGCGCGATATAGCCATACATCCAGAACTGGCTTTGCTGTTGCAGGCCCAGCAGCGGCTCGATCAGCAGGGGATAGGAAATCAGCGCCGCCATGCTGCCGAAATTACTCGCGGCATAAAGGAAATAGGGGTTGTGCGCATCCGGGTGGCCGGTGGTGCTGAACCAGCGTTGCAGCATCGGCGCCGTGCCCGCCAGCACGAAAAACGGCCCGCCGACCTGAACGGCCATCAGCCCCAGCATCCATGGCACCGGGTTGCCGGTCGCGGGCGGGTGGGCGCGGCTTTCCGGGATCATGATCGGCAGCACCACAGTACAAAGGGCCAGTAACGACACATGAAGCACGGCCTGCGCGCGCGGTTGCAGGAATTTGGTCGTCAGGTGGGCATAGGCATAACCGCCCAGCAGCATGGCCTGAAAGAACAGCATGGCGGTGTTCCATACGCCGGGGCTGCCGCCGAGCAACGGCAGAACCATTTTTCCGAATAACGGTTGTATGGAAAAAAGTAAAAAAGCGCTCAAAATCAATGTGATGGCAAAAAGCGGAACATAAGCCTTGATCGTGCCAGACATGCGGAATCCCCCTGTGAATACCCCGTAAAGCTATCATCGCGCCGCGTCCCTGCAAAGATAGCGTAACCCCTTAAAAAGGACTAAAATAGTCTTATATAAATTCCTTGAAATGATTGGAAAAAGGTGACATTTAAACGAGGACTTTAATTGTCCGGTTTCCCACCGGATATTTGGAAAACGATGATCAAACTATCACGCCTGACAGATTACGCCGTTGTGGTGCTGGCCGAGATGTCCCGCACGCCGGGCGCGCTTGCGGCGGCCTCGATGCTGGCGGCCAAAACGGGCATCCCGGAGCCGACAGTCTCCAAGGTCCTCAAAACCCTCAGCCGTAACGGTCTGATCGCTTCCGTGCGCGGCGTCGCGGGTGGCTACCGCCTCGACCGTGACGCCGCTGAAATCCCGGTTTCCCTCATCATCACGGCTATGGAAGGGCCGATCTCGCTCACCTCCTGCGTATCGGGCAGCCATGACATTTGCGCGCTCGAAGGCACATGCAGCATGAAGGGTCGCTGGAACCCGGTGAACGCCGCGATCAATGCCGCACTGAGCGAAGTCACGCTGGCCCATATGCTTGCGCCCTCCCTTGTCATCCCGGCGAAAACCGGAATCCCGGGGCGCCAGGCACAAGATCCCGGTTTTCGCCGGAATGACAGGAGTATCTGAGTATGTCTTCAATCACACAGGAAACCATAGATCAGGTCGAAGCCCTCGGCGGTAAATACGACGCCGGGTTCGTGACCGATATTGAATCCGAAAAAGCCCCGAAGGGTTTGAACGAAGACATCGTCCGTTTCATCAGCGCCAGGAAGGAAGAACCTGAATGGTTGCTGGAATGGCGCCTGAAAGCCTTCCGCCACTGGCAAACCATGCCGGAACCGAAATGGGCGAAAATAGATTTCCCCGAATTCGATTATCAGGATGCGTATTACTACGCTTCACCGCTGACCAAGGATAAACCGAAATCGCTGGAGGAAGTCGATCCCAAACTCCTCGAAACCTACGAAAAGCTGGGCATCCCCCTGCGCGAGCAGGAAATGCTGGCTGGTGTCGCGGTCGATGTCGTATTCGACTCTGTCTCCGTCGCCACGACTTTCCGCAAGCAACTGGCCGAGCGCGGGATCATCTTCTGCGCGATCAGCGACGCTGTCAGGGAATACCCGGAACTGGTAAAAAAATATCTCGGCTCCGTCGTGCCGTATCACGATAACAAACATGCCTGCCTGAATTCGGCGGTGTTTACCGACGGCTCTTTTGTCTATATCCCGCCCGGCGTCAAATGCCCGATGGAGCTTTCGACCTATTTCCGCATCAACGAAATGAACACGGGCCAGTTTGAACGCACATTGATTATCGCGGACAAAGGTTCTTACGTCAGCTACCTTGAGGGCTGCACCGCCCCGATGCGCGACGAGAACCAGCTTCATGCCGCCGTGGTCGAACTGATCACCCATGACGACGCCGAAATCAAATACTCAACCGTGCAAAACTGGTACCCCGGCGACGAAAACGGCAAGGGCGGCATCTATAACTTCGTCACCAAGCGCGGCATGTGCGAAGGCAAAAATTCCAAAATCAGCTGGACGCAAGTTGAAACCGGCTCCGCCATCACCTGGAAATATCCGTCCTGCATTTTGAAAGGTGATAACAGCCAGGGCGAATTCTATTCCGTCGCCATCACCAGCAATTACCAGCAAGCCGACACCGGCACCAAGATGATCCATATCGGGCGTAACACCAAAAGCCGCATCATCGCCAAAACCATCTCGGCGGGCAAATCCGACTCCACCTATCGCGGCTTGGTCAAAATCATGCCCAAGGCCATCAACGCCCGTAACTTCACCCAGTGCGACAGCCTGCTGATCGGCGACCAATGCGGCGCCCATACCGTCCCCTACATCGAAACCCGCAACGCCACCGCGCAACTGGAACACGAAGCCACCACCTCGAAAATCGGCGACGACCAGTTGTTCTACTGCCAGCAACGTGGATTGGATGAAGAAGCTGCCGTCGCCCTGATCGTCAATGGCTTCTGCAAGGAAGTCCTCCAAAATCTGCCAATGGAATTCGCCGTCGAAGCGCAGAAGCTTGTGGCCATCTCTCTTGAGGGAAGTGTTGGTTAATGATGAGTACTGAATTGAGAATAGATGTACTTCTTTCCGTGCAGCGGGCTTTGCTATGTGAAATCTGTAAAGGCATGAAGCAAATTAATATTGACTGGAAGGCAGATAATGGAGGGAACCTTGCCTCTTTTAAATTGCACTGCGCAATTGATTGCCATGAAGGTGAGACGGAGGAGATAAAGGAGAGCTTAGAATGCGCAGCCACAGAGATTATAGCTGATTTCCCCTCATGTCATGACTACGAATGCGAGGTTTATGATGTTGATGATGCTAAGAATTTTTTAGGGGAATGCGTTTTTCGCACCAAAGAATAAATTCTAAATAAGTAGGCCTTTAAGAAAAGAAGAAGTGAAATGTTGAATTTAGCATCCCCGCGAAAAGGCGGGAGTGACGAAAGAAAGAGTGTAGAAAATGCTACAAATTAAAAACCTACACGCCTCGATTGACGGCAAGGAAATCCTCAAAGGCTTAACGCTGGATATTCCAGACGGTCAGGTTCATGCCATCATGGGGCCGAACGGGTCGGGGAAATCGACGCTCTCTTACGTGATCGCGGGCCGCGAAGGTTACGAGGTGACGGGCGGGCAGATATTGCTCGATGGTCGGGACATCATGGAGATGGCGCCGGAAGAACGCGCGGCGGCGGGTTTGTTCCTGGCGTTTCAGTATCCGGTGGAAATTCCGGGTGTGGCGATGACCATGTTCCTGAAAACCGCCATCAACTCCATCCGCAAGCAAAAGGGCGAGGGCGAGATCGATGCGCTCGATTTCCTGAAACTGCTGAAAAAGAAACAGGCCGAACTCGGCATGTCCGATGAGATGATGAAACGGGCGGTGAATGTGGGATTCTCCGGCGGCGAGAAGAAACGTAACGAAGTGCTGCAAATGGCCATGCTGGAACCGCGCATGGCGGTGCTGGATGAAACCGACTCCGGCCTCGATATCGATGCGCTGAAAGTCGTGGCCGAGGGCGTTAATCGCCTACGCAGCGACAAGCGCAGCTTCCTTGTCATCACGCACTACCAGCGTTTGCTCGAATATATCAGGCCGGATGTCGTGCATGTGATGGCGGATGGCCGTATCGTCAAAACCGGCGGCCCCGAACTGGCCCAGGAACTGGAAAAGACAGGTTACGCCGGATATGCCGCATGAAAATAACTCACCGCGAAGACACGAAGCCCACGAAGATTTCATGAAGTAAATTAATTCTTCTTCGTGTATTTGCTTTGAGATCTTCGTGGTGAAAAAGGATTTAGGATGACTGCCAATTCAACCGTTATGAAGTTCCCGGAAAAATCCCCGTATCAGCCCAATACGGCTGAAGGAATTTTGCGCGCTTACGAATCTTTCGTCGCCGATATCGACGATCAGCCGGAATGGCTGCTCAACCTGCGTAAATCCTCGCTGAAGGAATTTAAACGCCGCGGTATCCCGACCCCGCGCATCGAGGGCTGGAAGTTCACCAATCTGCTGCCACTGGTTAAAGCCTACGGCGATAAGGTCGCGCAGGTTAGAATTTCGCATGACAAAGTCGAGGGCGTAAAAATCACGCCGCTGATGCAGATGCTGAATCAGGATTGGGTGAAAGCCGCACTGTCTGAAGATATGCCGCCGTTGCAGCACAATACCGAGAACACGCTCTGGCACCTTGGCAATATTTATCTGCGCGACGGTATCGTGATCGATGTACCGGCCAATGCTGAAATCGGCAAACCTCTGGAATTGCTGACCTCCGCCGCCGATGGCGCGTTTTTTACCGACCGCATGGTCATTCGCGTGCAAAAGAACGCGCGCCTGATCGTCGTCGAAGACCATTGGAGCAAGGGTAAGTTCTGGAAGAACCGCCTGACCCATATCGTGCTGGAACCGGGGGCGAAACTGACCCATATCCGTATACAGGATGACTCTGACAAAGCTGTCTACACACAAACCACCAACGTCCATGTGGGCCGCGATGCCGTGTACGATGCCGTTGCCTTCTGCACGGGCGCGGCGCTTAGTCGTAATCAGGTGCGCGTGACGCTGGACGATACGAGCGCACAGTGTCATTTGAACGGCGCGAACCTGCTGCGCGGCGAACAGGTCGGCGATACCACCATTCTGGTCGAACACCGCGCCCCGCATTGCCAGAGCTTCCAGAATATCCGCACCGTCCTTGATGGCCGCGCCCATGGCGTGTTTCAGGGAAAAGTGCATGTGCATCAACCTGCGCAGAAGACCGACGGGTATCAGCTTTCCCGTGCGCTGATCCTCTCCGAAGGCGCCGGGATGGACACCAAGCCGGAACTCGAAATTTATGCGGACGATGTAAAGTGCTCGCACGGCGCGACCACCGGGCAATTGGATCAGGAACCGCTCTTCTATATGCAATCGCGCGGTATCGATGAAAAATCGGCCAAGGCATTGCTAATCCAGGCATTCATCGCCGAAGTCTTCGATAACATCGCCGATGAGGGGCTTAAAACATCTCTGGAACAGAAGGTCGAGTCATGGCTAAAGCAGTAACCGGAAAAGCCAGAAGTTTGCACAATAACCCTCCGCCCGTTCACGGGAGGGGGGAGATAGTCTCCTGCCGCACCGATTTTCCGATCCTCGCGGGAACGATGAGCGGCAAGCCGGTTGCTTATCTCGATACAGGTGCCAGCGCGCAAAAACCGCAAGTTGTGATCGATACCATGAAAGACGTAATGGAAACCTATTACGCCAACATCCACCGCGGCCTTTATGAATTCAGCCAGACCACCACGACGGAATATGAAGCCGTGCGCGCGAAAGTCGCGGGCTTTATCGGCGCGGGATCGGAAAACGAAATTATCTTTACGCGCAACAGCACGGAAGCCATCAACCTCGTCGCGCACAGCTGGGGCCGCAAGGTGCTGGAACGTGGTGATGATGTCGTCATCACGGAAATGGAACACCACGCCAATATCGTGCCGTGGCAACTGGTCTGCGGCATGACCGGGGCGAAATTGAAGGTCGTGCCTGTCAATGACGACGGCACGCTTGATCTTGCGGCGTTTGAACATCTGGTGACGGAAAGAACGAAAATCGTTTCTTTTGTGCATGTCTCGAATGCGTTGGGCACGATCAACCCCGCCAAAAGAATTATCGGGATTTGCAAGGCAAAGAACCCCGCTGTATCTGTACTGGTCGATGGCTCGCAATCTATCGTGCACGGTGCGGTGGATGTGCAGGATCTCGGATGCGATTTTTTCGCTTTCACCGGGCATAAGATTTACGGGCCTACCGGCGTCGGCGTGCTGTGGGGCAGGGCCGAAATGCTGGAACAGATGCCGCCCTATCAAGGTGGCGGCGATATGATAGAGCGCGTAACGTTCGAGAAAACCACCTTCAAGGAAGCCCCCGCAAAATTCGAAGCCGGAACCCCGGCGATCGTCGAGGTTATAGGGCTGGGCGCCGCCATCGAATACGTGCAGTCCATCGGCATGAACGCGATTGCCGCACATGAGAAAGCACTTTTTAATTATGCCATGAAGGAATTGGAATCCGTACCGGGCCTGACTTATTACGGTACAGGGCCGCATAAAGCGGGGATTATCAGCTTCCGCGCCGACTGGGGCCACGCGAGCGATATCGGCATGATCCTCGATCAGTGCGGTGTGGCGGTACGCACAGGCCATCATTGCTGCCAGCCGCTTATGCAGCGTTACGGGATCGAGTCTACGGTGCGCGCTTCGCTGGGGCTTTATTCCAATAAAGCCGATATTGACGCTCTTGTGGCGGGACTGAACAAGGCCAGGTCGATGCTGGCTTAGAGGGTAAAAGGAAAAAAACATGAAAGCGTTACTGATATTTCTTATCGTGCTGGCCGGGGCTGCGGGTTTGTTTCTCTATAAAGACGCGCAACTGAAACAGGAAAATCTTGGAAAGGCCCAGCAAGCCTGCATCGAGAAATATAACAGCACGGGCCAGAGCGCTATCATTAGCGATGCGGAGGGTTTTTGCACCTGTCACGCGCGCATCAAGCGCCCGGCCAAGATCGAGGAGATCAAAATCGCCAGCCGTGCCTGCATGGATCAATACGGCAAGGCGGGCATGTTGCAGCGTTGCGAGGATATGAATAAGGATATGCGCCGCGAGGAGGCAACAAACAAAGGCATAAACTGCGGCTGCTTCTATGACCAGATGATGACCCTGTTCGGCGATGAAGTTCTGGGCCGTAACGGCGCCGACGACATGACGCCGCAGCAACGCACTGAAACAGTCGCCAAAGCCTTTATAGCCTGCAAGAACTAACTATATGAGTATTTAAGATGAAAGCTGTCGCGAACGAAGAAATGGTAAAGAACGCCGTGGGTGAGCAGTATGATGAAATGAGCGAGCCGCCCGGCGCCGAAATCCCCCGCGGCCATGAATTATGGCCGTCGATGGATAAGGCGCTGCGCGAGGTGTACGACCCGGAAATCCCGGTGAATATATATGAACTGGGGTTGATCTATAAAATCGAGATCAAGGATAACGAAGGCCGCGGCGCCGATGTCGATGTGAAGATGACCCTGACGTCACCGCATTGCCCGGTGGCGCAGGAAATGCCCGGCATGATCCAGAATGCGTTATTCCCGATCGAGGGCATTGATAACGTCGATGTGGAAATCATCTGGGAACCCGCGTGGGAACCGTCGATGATGGCGGAAACCGCCAAACTGCAACTCAACATGTTTACGTGAAGGACAGGAATGCAAATCCCCCTTATTATCACCGAAGACGCTAAAGCCCGCTTGGTCAGAATGCTGGCGCTGGAGCCAGACGCTATCGCCATGACCCTCAGTATCGCCCAGAACAAAGGTTGCGGCGGCAATGAATATAAATGGGGGCATGTGAAACAGGCACCCGCCGGGCACGATGAGGTCACTGTTGATGGCGGATTCAAGCTTTATATTCCTGTAACGGACAGCCTGAACCTGTTCGGCACCACGATTGATTTTAAGGAAGATAAAATCGGCAACGCGAAATTTGAATTTATAAACCCCAATGAAACCGGGCGCTGCGGCTGCGGCGAGTCGGTCAGTTTCGGTAAACCGAATGCCTGAATCAAGCAGCCAGCGGCCATGGCGCGCGCGCTGCCGATGAAGCGCGTTCCAGCAGGTCGCGCGGCTCTGTGCCGGGCAGATGGGCTTCCTGACTGATAACCTGCCGCCATTTCTTGCCGCCGCGCTGGTCATGGAACAGCCCGAGTATATGGCGCGTCATGGATTTCAACGGCACACCCTGCGCCATCTGTTCTTCCAGATAAGGAATAAGCTGCTCGATGATATCGTAACGCGTGATGCCGCGCGCGTTGCCAAAAATCTCGCGTTCGATAACCGACAGGCTCCACGGGTTTTGATAAGCCGCGCGCCCGATCATCACACCGTCGAATATGTTCAGTTGCTCTTTAAGCTGCGCGATATCGCTTAAGCCGCCGTTCAGGATTATTCTAAGCTGCGGATATTTCTGTTTGATCTCTGCCGCGATGTCGTAACGAAGCGGCGGCACATCGCGGTTCTCTTTCGGGCTTAAGCCTTTCAGCCAGGCCTTGCGCGCGTGGATGGTGAAAGTATTACATCCGGCTTCCGCCACGGTGCGGATAAAGCGGTCGAGGAACGGACGTTCCTCGCAATCGTCGATACCGATACGGCATTTGACGGTCACAGGAATAGCGACGCTATTTTTCATAGCCGCAACATAAGCCGCCACCGTCTCCGGCTCGTTCATCAGGCACGCGCCGAACGACCCGTTTTGCACGCGGTCACTCGGGCAGCCGCAATTAAGGTTAATTTCGTCGTAACCGTATTCTTCTGCCGCAATGCGGGCGCAGGCCGCAAGAGCCGCCGGATCGCTGCCGCCCAGTTGCAGCACCAGCGGATGTTCCTGCGGGCTGAAGGCCAGATGGCGATCCTTGTCGCCATAAATAATCGCGCCTGTAGTAATCATTTCCGTGAACAGCACGGCATGGGGCGAAATCAGGCGATGAAAAAACCGGCAATGCCGGTCCGTCCAGTCCAGCATCGGCGCGATCGAGATGTATGGCTTATTATTCAATTCAGTATCTTCCTCACCATGACCGCCTAATATATACACCAAGCGCGCTTTTTCCCAAGAAAAAATTGTCATAACTAAATATATCTACAAGGACTCTTTTTTCTCATAACGAACGGCTATATACTGGGGATATGTCTGTGGGCATGTTGCCCCTTATCCCCGATTCATTCAAGATTCTCATGCGTTTACTGACCTTTTTATTATTGGCATCCCTGACACTGTTTTGCGCCCCCGCTATGGCGCAGAATGAAGTCGCGTCAGAAAGCATAAACGGTAAGGCGATTATTAAATCCGGTCTGCCGTTGCCGCGCTTTGTGTCGCTGAAATCCGACAAGGTTTATGTGCGTACGGGGCCTTCCGTGCGCTATCCCATCCGCTGGATCTACCAGAAGGCCGAGCTTCCGGTTGAAATCATCGAGGAATTCGACGTCTGGCGTAAAATCCGGGATTCCCAGGGCGAGGGCGGCTGGATCAGCCAGACCCTGCTTTCAGGGGAGCGCACCGTCATTGTCAAGGGTGAGGATCTTATGCCCGCCCGCGAAAAGCCTGATGAAGCCGCCCGCATGGTCGTGCGGCTGGAACCGGGCGTCGTGGCCCGCGTCGAAAAATGCGATGTGGCATGGTGCCGCGTGAGCGTCAGCGGCTTCAAGGGCTGGATCGAAAGAAAATCGCTTTGGGGTATTTACGAGAACGAAGAACTCAATTAACTTAGTGGTTGTGGTTAGTTAGAGTGATTCGCCCACAGGATACTCACAGATTTTCCACAGACTTATACAAAAAGACTCCCTAATAATAAAACCCCTTCCACATTTCAATCTTTTGCGAGCTTCAGGCATGTCCATCCTGATCGATAAAACCGGATTCGCGGCACATATCCATAAGTGCCTTATGAATCAGACGTCTCTGCCTGACGGGGGAACCGACGGGATGCGCATGATCCAGTTGCTGTCCGGCATCACAGTCGAAACGCTGCTGCTGTTTGACGAGCCGGATCAGGGGCTGGAAGCCACCTATGCACATCTGGCAAGGTTGCTGGAATGCGAGCCGTCAGCGGGAGCTCTGGGCCCGAACGTGCTGCCCCCGGCCTACGTGATTGAATCCGAAACAGAGATTGGCCGCGCCCTCGCGCGCCGCCTGTTCGAAGACTGGCTGAACTGCGCCTATGATTTCCATGACCTGCTGGTCACGGTTATTCAGGGCATGATCGTACAGCTTGAACTGTGCGGCCAGCCACGCGGCGAAACATTCCGCCTGTTCATTGAGTGCACCAACCGCTGCATGGGCTACGAAATCGCCGCGCAGGAACTGTGCGACATCGTGATTGAAGAAAAAATCGGCGGCGAGGGCTGGAACCTTGCCGACTCTGTAAGCGGTCTGTCCGCCGTTGCCGGGCGCTGTCTGGCTATGGGCCACAAGCCGTCCGCCGTGTTCAATCCGGTCACATGGAACGACCGCCTGGATCAGGTGTCTTATGTGATGACGCAGGAAGCTGTACGTTTGGGCATTCCTGCCGGCTCCGACTGGCGCTTCGGTCTTGCCGCCAATGACTGCCCGGCAAACGCGCCTTATGATCTGATTGTCAGCCTCGAACCGTCCGCGCGCGGTTTCTTCCGCATCATCGGCATGATGGATTTGATGGATCAGGCCGTCGCCTGTGCCAAAGCCGCGGGCCGGATGCTGGCGGTGGCCGCAGGCGGTGACGCCCCGGAACTGGAGCCTGTGATCGCCAAGCCACTGGCTATGGCGGCCATGACGGAAACATATCGTTCCCATGGCGCGCAGGGCTTTACGGCATCGGCCCACTAAATATTTTCATAATAAATGGGAGAAGAGGGGATGTTTGCCAATCCGCTCTTGCCACCCCTGTATGTAAGTCCGTATAAATGGACCCTGAGCAAAAAAGGTTCAACATTATGTCGAATTTGGCCGAAAAGAGTGCGATGACTTTTACACCTAAATCCAGCTATTCCTATGAAGACCTGATTTCCTGCGGGCATGGCCAGTTGTTTGGCCCCGGCAATGCGAAACTGCCGTTGCCGCCGATGCTGATGTTCGATCGCATCACGGAGATCTCCGCCACGGGCGGCACGCATGACAAAGGCTTCCTGCGGGCGGAATTCGATATCAAGCCGGACCTGTGGTTTTTTCAATGCCATTTCGAGGGCGATCCGGTTATGCCAGGCTGTCTCGGCTTGGATTCCCTGTGGCAGCTGCTGGGCTTTTATCTGGGCTGGACGGGGGCGCCCGGCTCCGGTCGCGCGCTCGGCCTGGGTGAACTGAAGTTCACCGGTCAGGTTCTGCCTGAAACCAGACTGGTGCAGTACAACATCGACATCAAGCGCGTGATCAACCGTAAACTGGTGCTTGGCGTGGCTGATGGGCAGGTGATCGCCGACGGCAAGGTTATCTATGAAGCGACCGATCTAAAGGTCGGCCTGTTCGATAACCCGCGCGCGCTCTAATTCATTTCATCAATCGAAAGGATTTTATCCTATGCCGATTCAACCAAACGCACGCCGTGTCGTTGTCACCGGGCTGGGCATCGTGTCCTGCATCGGTAACGACGCCGAAGAAGTGACGGCTTCCCTGAAAGCAGGCAAGTCAGGCATTACATTCTCCGAGGAATATGCGGCCAAGGGTTTCCGTTCGCAGGTATTCGGCAAGCCGAATATCGATTTGCAGGAAAAAATCGACCGCCGCCTGTTCCGCTTCATGGGCGAGGCCGCGGCCTATGCGCATCTGTCGATGGAACAGGCCGTCGCCGACGCAGGCCTGACGCCTGAGCAAATCAGTAACGTGCGTACCGGCGCGATCGTCGGCTCCGGCGGTCCTTCCACGCACTATCAGGTAGAAGCGGCGAAGACCGTGGAAGAAACGGGTAGCCCGAAAAAGATCGGTCCGTTTGCCGTGCCCAAATGCATGTCCTCCACGACATCGGCGACGCTGTGCACCAACTTCAAGATCAAGGGCGTGAACTATTCCATCTCATCCGCGTGCTCGACGTCTGCGCACTGCATCGGCAATGCCGCCGAGATGATCGCATGGGGCAAGCAGGATATTATGTTTGCGGGTGGCGGCGAAGATCTTGACTGGACGCTTTCCTGCCTGTTCGACGCCATGGGCGCCATGTCGTCAAAATATAACGACACGCCGGAGAAAGCCTCCCGCGCCTATGATGCCAACCGCGACGGTTTCGTGATTGCGGGAGGCGGCGGCATTCTGGTTCTTGAAGAACTTGAGCACGCCAAAGCACGCGGCGCGAAAATTTATGCGGAACTCGTGGGTTACGGCGCTACGTCGGACGGCGAAGACATGGTCGCGCCGAACGGCGAAGGGGCCGTACGCTGTATGCAGCAGGCTTTGGCGACCGTAACGGCGCCGGTGACGTATATCAATACGCACGGCACATCGACTCCTGTGGGCGATACCAAAGAGATTGGCGCCATTCGCGAAGTGTTCGCGGGCAAGGATATGCCGCATATCAGCTCGACCAAATCCATGACCGGGCACTGCCTCGGCGGCGCGGGCGTGATGGAGGCGATTTATTGCCTGTTAATGATGAAGGGTAATTTCGTCACGCCCAGCATCAATATCGAAACCATCGATCCGGACATGGCCGATATGCCTATCGCCCGCCAACGCATCGATAATGTCGAACATCAAACCATTCTTTCCAACAGCTTCGGCTTCGGCGGTACAAACTGCACGCTCGCCTTTGCGCGTTATCAGGGGTGATCGCCGTGTCTGAAACAATTCAAATCAATAAAAACGGCCTGATGGCAGGTAAGCGCGGCCTGATTATGGGCGTCGCCAACGACCATTCCATCGCCTGGGGCATGGCGAAGGCCCTGCGTGAACAGGGCGCGGAACTGGCCTTCACCTATCAGGGCGATGCGCTGAAAAAACGCGTCGAGCCGCTGGCGAGAGAAGCCGGTTCCGACTTTATCCTCGACTGCGACGTCGTGAACGAAGCGCAGCTGGATGACGTCTTCAAAGCCATCGAAAGCAAATGGGGCAGGATCGATTTTCTCGTCCACGCGGTGGCCTATTCCAATAAGGAAGAACTGAAAGGCCGTTACGTCGATACGACCCTCGGAAACTTTCTCAACACCATGCATATTTCCTGCTATTCCTTCACTGCGGTGATGCGCCGCGCCGCGCCGCTGATGAAGGATGGCGGCTCCGCGGTCACGCTCAGCTATTACGGTGCTGAGAAAGTGATGCCGAACTACAACGTCATGGGCGTGGCCAAGGCCGCTTTGGAAGCGTCCACACGTTATCTTGCCGCCGATCTCGGCCCACAGGGGATTCGCGTGAACGCCGTATCGGCGGGTCCGATGCGTACACTGGCGGGTTCCGCCATCGGCAGCGCGCGCGCGACTTACAAATACAATCAATTGACCGCGCCATTGCGCCGTGCTGTGGAACTGGAAGAGCTGGGCGGCACCGCCGTCTATCTGCTCTCCAAGCTCGGCGGGGCTGTAACGGGCGAAACCCATTATGTTGATTGCGGTTTCAATGCGCTGGGAATGCCGCAGAACCTGAATGAGGTTCTCGAAATCATGGGTGGTAATGGTAAGGAATAATCAGGCCACTTTGTCGTCTGGATTTCCCAAGGGGGCTTGTTGCGCATAAGGCGTGGCAAGCCCTCTGGCCATCCAGCCGCTCAGTTGCCAGATTGCATAGGTCGTCAGGATCGCCAGATAACCGTCCACCGCGTAATGCCACGCCAGGAACACCGAACCGATCAGGATCAGCACGAAGAAAATCATGAACAGGCGTTCATACTTGTTCTTCTGCGCGCGCGCCAGCAGCCAGAACAGCAAAGCCGTCGATACATGGATGCTGGGCATGGCGGAGATGCCGCCGCCGACCATGGATTCGTTACGGCTGGCGGCGTTCCAGACTTTATCCTGCGTGCTGACGGCGAAGATATTGAACTGTTCGTTCGCCGCGCGCAGCCTGTCCATCAGCGGTTCGTAATATTCCGATCCCGTCAGGCGTTCGAAAAAGCACGGGCCGGTCGAGGAAAAGGCCGTGGCGATCAGGGTGCCGTTAATCGCCCAAGTCAGAAGGAACGCATAGAAAAACTGCATCCGCGTCACGGGGTGGGCTTTATTGAACAATTGCCAGTAAAGCGCCGCGAACACCGCTACCAGCCACGCATTGTAATTGATATTGAGGGCGTAGGTAAAAAAACTATAGGCCTTCTCGATCAGCGGTAAATCGAACGGCGCATACAATATTTGCCAGGGGGCTACGCCAAAATGTAGTATCAGGTCGAGCGCTGCGAACTGCTTGTCCCAGCTAAAAGCATTGATACCGGGGATGATCTGTTTCATGCTGGTGAAGGCGGAGAAAAAGAAAAGAAACCCGATAAAAACAGGGAGCGCCCGCAACAGCCGTTCCGTATTCAGCGGCCCGCGCCGCCATTCCGCCCAGATATAGCGCGACGGGCGGGCGGGGCGCACGGCCAGCAAAATATAAATAACCTTCAGCAACGCATAACAGCCGTAGCAAAACGCCAGCAGCGTCGTCATGGATATGGCATTATTCATATACATCAATGCGTGAAAGCGATGACCCAGCCCATGGCCGTAGGCGACGGCGGCGCTGATCCCGACATACAGGGCCGCCAGCAGCAGGAAAACGATTTCGGAGCGGGTGATGAGCGGAATGCGCATGGGCGGATTCTAAGAAAAAAAAGAAGCCGTGTCCATAAGGGCCACGGCTTCCTGCGTAAGGGAAAAATTACTTCTTCAGAAGATCGCGAATTTCTTCCAGCAGCACTTCCTGACGCGGCGGCGGCGGTGCGTCGGCGGCGCCGACGTCTTGTTTACGCTTCAGGGTGTTCATGACCTTGATGATCATAAACATCGCCCATGCCACGATCACGAAGTTCACCAACGTCTGGATGAACAGGCCGTAATTGATGGTGACGGATTCTACGCCTTCGGAAGCTTCGATCATCGTCCATTTCAACTGGCTGAAATCGACCTTGCCCATTAAAAAGCCGATCGGCGGCATGATGACGTCTTTCACCAGCGAATTGGTGATCGCGCCGAACGCCGTACCGATAACGATACCGACCGCGAGGTCGATAACATTGCCGCGCATGGCGAACTCGCGAAATTCCTGAATAATCTTCATTTTGTCTGCTCCTGTATTAGTGAACGGTTAGTATAGCCTCTTTAATCACATCGGGAACGTCGGTGAATACACCGTCCACACCCCACGACTGTAATGTACGAAAACGTTGCGGGTCATTGATAGTATACGCAAGTATAGGTTTGCCAAGATCGATAATCGCTTCCACCTGTTCACGGTCAACCTTGTTGCCGTTGATGTTGATGCTGGCGGGTTCCAGATAACCGGCCAGCTCTGCCCAGTTCTCCGGCCATTCATCGTCCAGCAGCAAGCCGCGATGCCATTCCGGCGCCATTTCCTTTGCGGTTTCAAGACTGACATGCGAGAAGCTGGAAATCAGCAGCTTGTCGGTTTCGTCCCAATAGCGGGAAAGAATATCAAGCGCCGCTTCTGCCGTAACAACCTCGCGG
>CAKTCH010000011.1 GCA_934538895.1 uncultured Alphaproteobacteria bacterium | reverse complement strand
ATCCAACTGAGCTACGGGCGCTTGCCAAAACAGGAAGGTAACCTTTCTACCCCCGATCATCATAGCAATTCAAGCGCCTTTTGTGAAAGGGCGCTTGAAAAGCCAAAGAATATAAGGATTTACAGATCAGCGCAGGCCTTTGAACAGGGATTTGAGTGGGTCTTCCTGTTGCGGGGCCGATTCTCCTGCGGCGGCGGGGGCAGGCTCACCGCCTTTGCCCGCCTTCTTGTCGAGCCTCTCGAACAGCTTGTCCATCACTTCCTGCTTTTTCTCTTCGATCTTCTCGCCGGCGACGTCCTGAATCAACGCCTGCATATCGATGGAATAGGAGGGCTTGCTGAACGGGCCGGTCATACGTACCGGCAAATGTTTTTTCTTGCCGAATTTCTCGGGATCGTCGCCGCCGCCCACGCGCACCGTGTAATCGACGCTCTGGTTCGCGAGATTGACGCTGCCGTTACCCAGCGCATGACTCTTCGGCCCGATCAGCACGAGATTATCGTTGCGGAAGACGCCGTTCTGCCCGTTAAAGGCGGCATCAAGCGAAGTGAAATATACCTTGTCGGAAGCATTCGGATCGAGCTTTCCGGTTTCAAAATAGGCGATCGCCTGATTCATCAATTTCGAAAGCTGCCATTTATTGATATAGCCCTTGCCGAAATCGAACTTGATCTGACCGCCCGCGGCGGCATTGATGGCATTCATCGTATTGCCGCGTGTGTTCAGGTCGAAATCGATATTACTGACACCGGTCAGATAATCCTGCCCCATCTTGGCGACCAGCAGCTTGCCGACCTCCATGCCCTTCAGACCGCCTTTCAGAGTATAAGACGGATTGCCGGAGCGCGCATCGATCTGCACCGCCGTTGTCAGCGTGCCATCATACATATTGAGCGTCAGCGGATCGATCTTCAGCAAGCCATTACGGGCATTCACATCGAACTTCACGTTCGTCATGGTCAGGCCCGCCGTTTTCAACGTACCGATGCTGGCCTTGCCGTCCAGCGTCAGCGTGCGCAGCAAATCGACCGGCAAGAGTGCCTTATTCTTATCCTGGGGCGCGTTCGGATTTTTTGGCATCAGCGCATCGAGATCGACGAACGGCGAAGACATATCGAACGTTACCGCCGGATTTTTGAAACCCTTGACGGTAACGCTGCCGTTCAGGTCCGTACCCTGCCAGCCGGTCACAAGATCTGTAACTTTAATCTCTTCCGTTTTGGTGTTCACGATCACGCCTGCTGTCGCCGATGCTTTCGCACCGCCAAGATCGGCGTTTGCCTTAAGATTACGGAAGGTAAACTCGCCCTTGTTCAGGTCAGGCTTCACTGTTGTTTTTACATCGAACGACATCGGCCTGGCCGGGGCCGGATTCTGCACAACCATATCGAGCGCGACATCAATATCGCGCCCGCGCGCGTAGCGCGGAATCTTCAGGTTGAGTGGATTGATAACCGTGGTTTTGCCCGTGGCTTTATCGATATAAGTTACCTTGGCCTTACTGATATCGATGCCTTCGACGCTGATATCAAGCTGCGGCGTTTCCGCTTTGGCAGCCGCGTCTTTCCTGGGCATGGCCAGGTTGTTCGTGCCGTCGGCCTTCTTGATCACGGTAATTTGCGGTTCAACCAGACGTACGGTTGTAATTTCCACTTTTTTGGACAGCAACGGCATGATTTTCACGCCCGCCTGAACCTCGCCGGCTTTTATAAAATCCTTTTCGGCGAAATCAGGCGTATTGCCCATCTCAAGGCCTGCTGCCTTGAAACCCAGCACCGGATAGAAAACCACGCTGATGTCGCCCGCGATATTCAGATCGCGGCCCGTGGCTTGCCGGGCCGCCGCCGAGATTTGCGTCTTGTAACTGTTCGGATCGACCGTCAGCAACACCGCCACCGCCCCGCCCACCAGCAACACCGCCAGCAATACAAGGCCGAAAATAATCTTGATCAATGTTTTCATGTTTGTTTCACCTTAACGCTAGGCCTGAAGACGCGACGACGTCAGGCGCATAAACACATCTTCCAGATCGCTTTCATCGGTCGAGATATCGGCGATGCCGTATCCCGCCGCCTGCACCGCCTTGATGATCGCCCCGGCATCCTGCTCTTTCGGGCTGTAACGTACCACGAGAGTACGGCGGCCCTGCCGTTCGGGATGGAATTTTTCCAGTTCCGGCGTGATCGTATCGATCGGCCTGTCGAGACGGAAATGGATTTCCTTGGCATCGACGCGCGCCAGCAGCGTTTCCTTCTCCTCGCAGGCGATGATCTGCCCATGATGAATAATGGCTATGGTGTCGCAAAGTTCCTGCGCTTCCTCCAGATAATGCGTGGTCAGCAGCACGGTGACGCCCTGCCTGTTGAGCAGGCGCACGTTTTCCCAAAGCTGCTGGCGTAATTCAACATCCACGCCGGCGGTCGGCTCGTCCAGCACCAGAACCGGCGGGTTATGGACCATCGCCTTCGCTACCATCAGGCGGCGGCGCATCCCGCCTGAAAGGCTGCGCGTGTATGCCTGCGCCTTATCCGCAAGCCCCATCATATTCAGAATTTCCATCGTGCGGCGCTCATTTTTTGGCACGCCGTACATACCGGCCTGAATATCGAGAAGCTGTTCCGGCGTAAAAAACGGATCGAAGTTCAGTTCCTGCGGCACCACCCCGATGGCGGCCTTGGCGCTGCGCTCATCCCGGTCGATATCGATGCCCCAGATTTTGACCGTCCCGGACGTCTTGCCCACCAGCCCGGCCATGATATTGATGATCGTCGATTTCCCCGCCCCGTTCGGCCCCAGCAACCCGAAGATCGAGCCTTTGGGGATTTGCAGGTTGATGTCGCGCAGCGCGGCCTTTTCCCCGGAGCGCCCGGCGCCCTTGGGACGATACGTCTTGTTAAGGCCTTGAATATCAATAGCGAAATCTGTCATCGGCTTTGCCTTTTTCTAAACATCATCCACATAGATACTGACAGAGTAAAGGCAATAGATGAAATCAGCCATACAAGCGGAGGTAAAAAACATGACACTGACCCTCTTCGCGGGTTTTCTGGCCCTTCTGGGCATGATATCCCCGCCCGCGCACGCGGAAGACGGCCCGCCGCGGACGGCGTACAGCTTCGCCTTCAAAACCATCGACGGCGACCCGCTTTTCCTGAGCGATTATAAGGGCAAGGTCGTGCTGGTGGTCAACACCGCCTCGCGTTGCGGCTTCACCCCGCAATATGAAGGGCTGCAAAAGCTTTATGACACATACAAGGACCGGGGCCTGGTCGTCCTTGGCGTCCCCGCGAACGATTTCGGCGGGCAGGAACCCGGCAGCAACAAGGAGATCAAGGAATTCTGCACCATGAATTTCGCCATCAACTTCCCCATGACCGAAAAAGTGGAAGTCACCGGCAAAGACGCGCACCCGTTTTATAAATGGGCCGGCACGCAAGCCAGGGGCAACCTGCTGACCGGCAAGCCGCGCTGGAACTTCCATAAATACCTGATCGCGGCGGACGGAACCCTGGCAGGCTCTTACGCCTCCACCACGAAACCGGGGTCAGGGGAATTCATAAAAGCGATTGAAGCGGAACTGGCGAAGATCAAACCCGAAAACTGATCTTCCCCGCACCATTGAGCCAACCCGCAAATCCGCCCTCCAGCAACCAGTGACGGGCGGATTTATCGTCCTTGAGATAAGTGTCCCACCATGCCAGCGCGGCGATCTTGATGATATTTTCATGCTCTTTACGCTTGGGGTTTTCGCCCAGTTGCCCGCGGCTGCCGTTATAGACCATATGGTCGCCGTCGTTCAGAACCATCACGGCTTGCTCCGGCCCGCCGCTATACTGTGAAACTTCCAGGCGGCGCTCGTAACCGAAACCCTCGATCGGGCTGGTGTCGTCGGTGCCGGTCATGTGGAACAGCGGCATACCGATATCGCCATAAATATCGGCACGGGGGCTTTCCGTGTTGAAGCTCGGAACCGGGCTGTAAAGAATGCCCGCGCGGAAGCGTGGCTCCTTCATTGATTGCAAGGCACCCGGCTGCCCGAAACGCTGCCCCGCCATCACTTGCGTGGTATTCGCGCCGAAAGAATGGCCGGACATGCCGATCGCCGATAAATCCATCAGGGATGCCAGATCAAGGCCGGGCAATTGATCCAGCGCGAAGGGAATATCCTGATAACGGTTCAAAACCTCCGCCGGACCGTAATGGGAATTGCGGATCGCATCCCACGGATGCCCCGGCTTGCCTTCCCACAGGCTGCTATCCGTGCCGTGATGCTGGACATGCGCGACCGCATAACCATGGCTGCTTAAGAAGCGCGAGATAAACCCCGCCCCGTCGCGGCTGCCGCCCAGACCGTGCGACCAGATAATCACCGGTACTTTTCCGGTGGTTTCGGCGGGATAATAAATCTTGTAGGGAACCTTGCGGTTATCCCGCGCCGGATCGATGAAATCGCCGCGCGCCATCAGAACCTTGCGCGGTTCCCGGTCGGCGGAAATATCGGTACGGTACATTATTTCTTCCGGAACTGGTCCAACGATACGACTTCGCCCGACTTGCTGCCCGATTTCTTCGGCGCCTTTTCTTCGGCGCCCGCGTCATCGGGAAGTTCGTCTTCGGGATCGAAATCATCCGGCCCTTCCTCATTCAGCGGCTGGAATTGCAGCGCGAAATTGACGGAAGGATCGGCGAAGATCGTGATCGCGCCCAGCGGAATCTGCAACCGCTCCAGCACGTTGTTGAACGAAAGCGTCACGCCCATTTTCTCGGCGTCGACGAACAGATCGTAGAATTGATACTGCAACACGATGGTCATTTCGCCCGGATAACGCTCGCGCAGGTAATCGGGGATTTCCACGCCCGGATAATCGGTCATGAAGGTGATGTAGAAATTGTGATTGCCCGGCAGCTTGTTCTTGCTGTCGATCACTTCCTTGATCGCCTGACGCACGACGCCGCGCAGGGCTTGCTCGACCATGCGGTCATACCGGAGGATATCTTCGTCTTCGCTCATATCACTATTACTGGCAGAAGAAGGTTCTGCGAATCAAGGAGGTTTATACGCCCCCTTTAAGTCGCATATCGGACTCCGGAAAACCATCCTTGATTCAGTGATTTACCCATAATCCTGTGGAAAACCGCCCGCGCCGTTAACGCGGGTGCGCCAGCAACGCGCGCGCTTGCGGGTGGCGGGGGTCCGTTTCCAGGGTTTTCTCCAGAAACCGAACGGCTTCGTCCCCACGGCCTGCCGCGCCATAGAGAAGCGCTTTCGAGAAATAGGCCCCGGCATTGAAAGGGGAACGCGCCAGACTCCGGTCCAGCAGATCGTCCGCCTGAGCGAACAGGGCCTGCTTTTCCGTCGGCGGCAAATGCGGCGACGTCTGCAAAAGCCCCAGCGGCACGCTGGCCGCCAGCACGTAAGGGCGCGGATTCAGATCGAAACCCTCGCGGCTGGCCTGATTGACCTTGTCGCCGAAGGTCTGCATATCGCCCTTATCCAGCGCGGCGACGGCCTGACGCGTATGCATCTCGCTGAACAGGCACGACTGGAACACCGCTAAATATGCGCACATCACGATCAGGAACAGCATGGCGGGCGTTCCGGCAGAAACCGAAGCCAGCGGGCGCACAGGCGGCAGCAAACGCATCAGCACGCCCAGCACCGCCCCCGCCATGACCAGCACCGCCGCCACATAGAGATGAAAACTGACATGCATATGAAACGCCAGCGTCAGCAGCGCGCAAAACAGCGCCACAGGCAATAATGATCTGCGCGCGCCGGATGGCGCCGCTTTCAGGAAAGCCAGAAAACGCAAGGCCACCGCCAGCAGGATGGCATAGAGCAGGATCGCCGCCGGCAAACCGGCCTCGGCCCAGAATTGCAGCGGGTCCATATGCGTCATCAAGCCCGCCGAGTATATTTCCGCCGGATCGCGCACCGCCGGATAAAGCAGGAAGAACGTGCCAAGCCCCGCCCCGCCCCACACGCGCTGCCCGATCAGGTCCAGCGTCGCGGACCAAAGCATCAGACGCGTGGACAGGCTGCCGCCATCGGTGAATAAATGACCAACACGCATGATGCTGGTAATGCGTTCGGCATTGAAAAGCGCCGTAACCGCGAGGGCGACGCAGCCCGCCGCCATCAGTACAACGATCATTTTCGCGGGTGAGCGCGCGGCACCGCGCGTCATAAGCGCGAACACCGCCAGCCCTGCGAACGCAAACACCATCCCGGCACGGCTGCCGATCATGACCATGGCCGCCATCATCAGCACGCTGGCCGCGCCCTGCGCATACCGTTCACCCGCGCGATCGGCATGTAACATAAGCCCCAGCGCCACGAAGATTCCGACATTCAAAAGCGCGGCATAATTGTTAGGGTCGGCGAACGGATAGGCGATCGTGCCATATTCGTTCAGAAATTCCGTGAAGACGAAATATTGCGCGAACGCCCACAGCGCCAAAGCGCCCCCGGCCCCCACGGCCAGACGCAAAACCAGCATGATCTGCCGGGGCGTCACCGGCATCAGGGCAAAAATCAGAAACCATAAAGGCAGTAACGAAAGCGTGCCCCAGGCGATCACCGTGACAAAAGGCGACACCGACCAGAAGAAGGTCAGTCCGCACCACGCAAGGAACGCCAGCACAAGCACGGGCAGCCCCGCGACAGGCAGGGTGGCGGCCCGGTTTGCCGGGTCCGCCAGCACCACGCCCAGCGCCGCAACGCCCGCAGCCAGCGACAACAGGCGCGCCACCTCATGAGGCTCCGCCAGGGGAATGCTGAAAAAGAAGGAAACCAGCCAGAGAACGGGAACGATATAAAAAGGAACAGCTTTCATGAAGGAACTGTCCGCTGTAACAGGCGCGCTGTCAATGCGCCGCCGCATAACGAAACAGGGGAATACGCGAAAGGCCGAAAGAAAAATGGGGCCGTTCTGTTGCTAGGCCGCCCCGCGCCCCACCTTAACGATAGTTAGTCGATAAGGGATTTAGACTTCGTGCAAACTTGCCAGATTAGGCGGCGATAGCAACGCGACCTTCGTCGTTAGCTGCTACCAGGTTTGCGAACTTGAAGTTATCGTTGGCATTTAATTGCCTGGCCGGATAACGACCGTACCATAACGGATACAAGCTTTGCCTTTACCGTGCGCGTCAATCCTGTTTCGGCCCCGCCGGAATTCGCGTGCTCCCGCGAATACTGGTGGAGCCGCCGGGTACTGCCCCCGGGTCCACAACACCTATTCCACAAAGGGTTTAGCATCTTAGCCAGGTTGCCCTGGCAATTATTATTATAGGGCAAATCCCTGAAAAATCAAGATTCTATAGGGGAGTGGGGCCGAAAGAGCGCCGGGTGCGCTTAAGCGCATTATGCTGGCTTAACGCCTGAGCGGTCATCTCGATAAACCCGAACGTCTCCTTGGCGATCACCGCCATCGACGGTGCCGTAAAAACGGCGCCCGCGTCTTTAAGTTTCCGCGCCTGCCCGTCCGGCGTGGAACTGCCGCCCGTATGGCCCATGACGCGCATCCCGGCGGCATGGCCAGCCCGTACGCCGATGACGCTATCCTCGATCACAACGCATTTTTGCGGTTCATTTCCGCCCAGCAGGGACATGCCCGCCAGATAGATATCCGGCGCAGGTTTGCCGTTGGCCACGTTATCGCGCCCAAGAATACGGCCCGCAAAAAGGTCGTACAGCCCCACCGCCTTGGTCTTGCGTTCAATATCGTGCACGGAACCATTCGAGCAAATCGCGAACGGTACCTGCGCGCGCGCCAGCGATTCCACGAAATCGCGCACACCCGTAATGGCCGCAATCCCGGCAGCTTCTTCCCGCAGGTAGCGGTCCTGCATGTCGTCAAAGAATTGTTCGCCCAGATTCTGGCCTGTCGCGACGAAATAATCATCCCGCATATTCTGGCACAAGGTGGCGAAATCATACCCCACCAGGCGCACTTCGTATTGCTCGTCGGTATAAGTCATTCCTGCATCCCGCAGAACGTTGCGCGTATTACGCACCGCGATTTCCTCGGTATTGACGAGAACCCCGTCACAATCGAATAAGACGATAGCCATGCGCGCACCCCCTGTCCGTTAAAAAACGCCTATTCGGCGGGTGCGCCGCGCCCGTCCTGAAAGCGGCTTAGATTCGCGAAACCGCGCAGCATGATCGCCAGCAACAGCACATTATAAACCACAAAGCCGAACTGGACCGACAGCAACGCGACGCAAAAGCCGCACAGGCAGCCGACGCTGGCGAGCAGGAAGCCGAAACGGTTCTGGCCTGAAATCAGGTAACTGCCTGACAGGCCAAAGGCCAGCGCCAGCCAGTCCAGCCCATAATAACCCGTTAAAATATCTAAAAAACCTTCCATCAATGCTCCATACATGAAAATCCGGCACAGTGCAATAATATTATGAAAATCTAATCATCCACAATAGTTCTGCCCGTCAAATCCGGTTAAGGATGCCAACCGCGCCGCAATCGATTACATCTTAGAATACTCCCGAACACGCTTTTGAAAGAACCGCACCATGAAACAATACCAAGACCTGATGCGCCACGTCCTTGAAAACGGCAGCGACAAATCCGACCGCACCGGCACGGGCACGCGCAGCGTTTTCGGCTACCAGATGCGTTTCGACCTCGCGGAGGGCTTCCCGCTGGTCACCACCAAGAAGGTGCACCTGAAATCAATCGTTCATGAATTACTGTGGTTCCTGAAAGGCGACACCAACATCAAATATCTGAAAGATAACGGCGTCTCCATCTGGGACGAATGGGCCGACGAACAAGGCGATCTCGGACCCGTTTACGGTTACCAGTGGCGCAGCTGGCCGGCGCCGGGCGGCGGCCATATCGACCAGATCGGCAACCTGATTAACGACATCAAACGCAACCCGGATTCGCGCCGCCTGATCGTCAGCGCCTGGAACGTGCCCTACATCACCACCATGGCCCTGCCGCCCTGCCATTGCCTGTTCCAGTTTTACGTCGCGAACGGCAAACTCTCCTGCCAGCTCTACCAGCGCAGCGCCGATATTTTCCTCGGCGTACCGTTCAACATCGCGTCCTATGCGCTGCTGACCATGATGGTCGCGCAGGTCTGCGGCCTGAAACCGGGCGAGTTCATCCATACGTTCGGCGACGCGCATTTCTACAGCAACCATTTCGAACAGGCGAAGCTGCAACTCTCCCGTGAGCCTCTGAAACTGCCCGAGATGCACCTGAATCCGCACGTCACCAATATCTTCGATTTCAAATTCGAGGATTTCGAACTGGTGGATTATCAGTCCCACCCCGGCATCAAGGCCCCGATCGCGGTTTGATTCCCGCCATCGTCTTTTAATTTGACGCCGGACACCGCGCAACATTAAGGTACGCTCGCAGAGGAACACCTTAATGAGCGCAATTATAAAACAATCTGAACTGGTACCCGTCACCGCAAGCCGGACGGAACGGCCATTCGCGGCAGCTACGGACAGCCCCTTCGCCGCGATCTTCGACGAGATGGCATTCCTGAGCACCGACGACTGCCACTTCCTTAGCGACATTTTCCAGCGCTTCCCGCAGGTACGCAATGGTTTCAGCCACTTCCTGGGATTTGAACCGGAAGACCGCCTGGCCGAAGCCATCGAGGTACTGAAAATGGAACCGCGCGCCGCATGGCCGCGGATAGGCGTTCCGCACGGAATGATCCAGAGTGTTGCCGGGCACCATGCCGACACCATGAAACTCGCTTTCATGATCGCCGCCGACAATATGGACCCGGAACACATCGCGCGCATGATGGCCGTGCATGATCTGGCCGAAAGCATCACGGGAGATTTCATCTCGGCAGGCCGCTACAAGGACCCGATCGTCAAACCCGAAAAACAGAGACTCGAACGCATAGCGTTGCGTCTGTTGCTGCAGGACTTCCCCGATGAGAGCGTGGCCAGCGACATTCAGACGCTGTGGGAAGAATACGAAGAAGGCCAGACCCGCAACGCCGTGATGGCGCATGATATCGACAAGCTGGAGTTGGTGATGCAGGCGCAGTATTATGAATCCCTCTATCCCGATCTGAAACCGGCGTTCAAGGAAATGTGGGACGCCGCCGATAAAGGCGTAAAAACCCCGGAGGGGCGTTCATGGCTCTCGAATCTGCTGCGGCAACCGCAACCGCACGATTTAAAAACGCATAATCGCGCCGTTTTCACCTTCCCGTGGGACATTTGACCTTTTATGCTGGCGAATGAACCCGCCCCGCTCCCAGCCCCGTTTCAAGGAAGCCCCATGACCGTTACCGTTGCCGCCATCGCCGCCATGTCAAAGAATTTTGCTATCGGGAAAGATAACAAGCTGCTCTGGCACATCCCCGATGATTTCCGTCATTTCAAGGAAACCACGATGGGCAAGCCGGTCATCATGGGCCGCAAGACCTATGAATCGCTGGGCAAGCCGCTGCCGGGCCGCGCCAACATCGTCATCACCGGCAAGCCGGAGCAAATAGAAGGCGACGTCACCATCGTCGCCACCATCGATGATGCCATAGCCAAAGCCAGACAAATCGCCGCCGGCACGGGCGTGGACGAAATCTTCATCATCGGCGGCGGCCAGATTTACGAAGCCGCGATGCCGCAGACCGAACGCATCTATCTGACCGTGATCGATCAGGAATACGAAGGCGACACATTTTTCCCCAGAATCGACCCGGCGGAATGGAACGAACGGATCATCCAGTCGGCGGAAGAACCCGTGCCTTACGTGATCGGTATTCTGGAACGCAAGAAATAAAAGACATGAGACAAGGTGAAGGGAAGCTTCACGCCACTCGCTCAACCTTCAGGCAAGTCCGCACTTTATCCGCCATATCCCGGTAGATAAGCGCAAGCGGTCCGTCCTGCATGACCACGGGCGTACCTTCGTCGCTCAAGCGCCGGATAGACGCGTGCAGGGGCACTTCGCCCAGGAACGGCACGCCGATTTTTCCCGCTTCCACGCGGGCGCCGCCATGGCCGAAAATATGCTCCTCGTGACCGCATTTCTCGCAAATATGAAAGCTCATATTCTCGATCAGGCCCAGCACAGGCACCTTCACCTGACGGAACATCTCAACGCCCCTGCGCGCATCGATCAACGCAAGATCCTGCGGCGTGGAAACGATCACAGCGCCCGCCAGCGGCACTTTCTGCGCCAGCGTCAATTGCGCGTCGCCCGTGCCCGGCGGCATATCGACGACCAGCACGTCAAGCGGTTCATCCGCCGTCGCCCACGCCACATCGCGCAGCATCTGGTAAAGCGCGGTCTGCACCATCGGCCCGCGCCAGATCATCGGCGTCTCCTGCGCCACCATGAAACCGATCGACATCACCTTCAGCCCGAAAGCTTCCAGCGGCACCAGTTGCCCCTGCGCGTCCTGCGCCGGCTTGCCCGACAGCCCGGTGAGGCGCGGCACGGAAGGGCCGTAAATATCGGCATCCAGCAAACCGGCCCTCACGCCGGACTGCGCCAGCGCCACGGCAAGGTTGAGCGCGACGGTCGATTTGCCCACGCCGCCCTTGCCCGAAGCCACCGCGACGATATGGCGGATCGGCAGGTTTAAAACCGGATTCCTGCTCATGCGGTGGGGATCGGCGGCCTGCGCGCGCGGGCGCTCGGCGGTCAGCACCGCCTGTACCGCTTTTACGCCCGGCACCGCGCGCGCGGCGGCTTCCGCCTCCTGACGCAATGACTCGAGCGCGGGACCGCGTTTCGGATCGACCTCGATGGCGAAAACGGCCTGCCCGTCCTTGACCTGCAAACCGCTGACCATCCCCAGACTCACAATGTCGCCTCCCCGGTCGGGGTCGCTTACGGCACGCAAGGCGTTTTCGATCATGGATTCGATGTCGCTGGACATAATATTTCCGGTTTAGGTTGTTTTCTCTGGCAAAAGAGATATTCTTAAGCGGCCTGTACATTCAAGAAAAATCGAGGATTTTTAAATGCCTGACCAGCCGAATAACCCGTGGGGAAGTTCCTCAGGTGGCGATAACCGTGGAAACCGGGGTCCGTGGGGTTCCGGGGGTTCCGGCGGCGGCCGCGGCGGCAATAACAACGACCTGCCGCCCGATCTCAATGACATGCTGCGCAAGGCGCAGGAAAACCTGCGCCAGATCTTCCCGCGCGGTTTTCAGGGCCCGCGTCTGTTCGGCCTGATCGCGCTCGGCGTCATGGCATTGTGGCTGGCCAGCGGCTTTTACATTATCGTTCCGGGCGAAAGCGGCGTGATCCAGCGTTTCGGCGCATGGCATTCCACGAAAACGGATGCGGGCCTGGGCTATCACCTGCCTTACCCCGTCGAAACGCTGGCCAAGGTCAATGTGACGGAAATCCGCCGCCTGTCGGTCGGCTTCTCCGACCGCGTCACCATGAGCGGCGCGCAGCGCCAGATCCTGCCCGAGGAATCGCTGATGCTGACCGCCGACGCCAACATCGTCGATATGGACATGGTGGTGCTGTGGACGATCAAATCCGCCGAGGATTACCTGTTCCACATCCGCGAGCCGGAAAACACCATCAAGAAAGTGGCCGAGTCCGCGATCCGCGAAGTGGTCGGCCAGACGCTGATGTTCCCGCTGATCACGCAGGAGCGCGACAACGTCGCCAACCGCGCCCGCGACATCATGATCAAGACGCTGGACGGTTATAAATCCGGTATCACGATCAATCAGGTGCTGATCCAGCGCGCCGAAGTGCACCCGGACGTGCAGGACGCGTTCCAGGACGTGCAATCCGCCAAGCAGGACGCCATCGAAGTGCAGAACCGCGCCGGCGCCTACCGCGAGGACATCCTGCCGAAAGCGCGCGGTGACGCCATCCGCATGAAACAGGAAGCCGAAGGCTACAAGCAGTCCGTCGTCGCCCGCGCCACGGGTGACGCCGAACGCTTCAACTCGATTTATGCCGCCTATCTCACCAACAAGGACGTGACGCGCACGCGCCTTTACCTTGAGACGATGGAAGACGTGATGAAGAACGCGCAGAAGATCATCATGGACGGCGACGCCTCGAAATCCGGGGTCGTACCCTATATGCCGCTCAACGAACTGAAACCCGCCGCCGGATCGCCCGGTAAAAGCCAGTAAGGACATACCCATATGAACCCGAAAATCAGTATTGCTTTTATCGTCGTGGCGGTGGCCGTGATCGGCCTCAGCCAGTCCCTGTTCACCGTGGACGCCCGCGAGCGCGCGATCGTGCTGCATCTCGGCCAGCCGACCGGGGAAGTCAGGTCGCCGGGGCTGCATTTCAAGATCCCCGTCATTCAGGACGTGCGCCGCTTCGACAGCCGCATCCTCTCCGTCGATCCGCCGCCGGAGCAGATGGTTATTTCATCGAGCCAGCGCTCGCAGGATAACGTGGTGGAAGAAGGCTTCGCCAGCGGCGAGCCGATCATCGTCGATACGTTCGCGCGTTATCGCATCGCCGACCCGCTGAAATTCATGCAGACCCTGCGCACGGAATCGGCGGCCGCCGACCGCATCCAGGGCATCATGAACGAAGCCACCCGCGCGGTACTGGGTAAACGCACGCTGAAAGACCTGCTCTCGACCACCCGCGGCAGCATCATGAGCGACATCCTCGCCCGCGTGAATTCGCAGATCGAACGTGACAATCTCGGTATCGAGATCGTCGATATCCGCATCGTCCGCGCCGACCTGACGCAGGCGCTGCGCCAGTCAACGGTAAACCGCATGATTTCCGAGTTGAAAGAACGCGCGACGGAAACCCGCGCCAAAGGCGAGGAGCGCGCGCTGGAAATCCGCTCCACCGCCGAGAAGGAACGCACCGTCATCCTCGCCGAAGCCCAGCAGCAGTCGCAGATCCTGCGCGGTGAAGGCGACAACGAAGCCATCAAGACCTACGCCGACGCCATGGGCAAGGACCCGGCTTTCTACGATTTCATCCGTTCGCTGGAGGCCTACCGGGCTTCCATGGCCAATGGTGACACGCGCATGATCATCGCGCCGGAAGGCAGCTTCTTCAAACACTTCAACAGCGCGCGCTGAACGGCGCCGCCGTTACAAAAAACAAGCCCCGGATTTTAACCTCCGGGGCTTTTTTATGGCGGCAGAATTTCCTTATCATCGCCGATTTTGGAGAAATTATGATTTTTGCATCGATGCCCGGCACCAGCCGTTGACCGCGCCCGGCATTGCTCTTACCTTAAAGCCAGAGAATAACCCTTTTCAGCACTTTATAGGTTCTTCATGCGTATCAAGATGGCGACTTTGTGTGTTCTCGCGACACTCACCGTAACGGTTCCCTTTACCGCCCCCGTGCAGGCCCAGCTTCTGGGAGGGCCGAGCTTCCCCGGCAGCTTCGCCGATCTTTCCGAAAAACTGCTACCGGCAGTCGTGAATATTTCATCGACGCACAAGGCCGTCCAGCCGGAAGATTTCCCCGAGATGCCGCATTTTCCGCCGGGCTCCCCGTTCGAGGATTTTTTCGAGGAATTCATGGACAGGCGTGGTGAAGGCGCCCCGATGACGCCCCCCGCCTCTCTCGGCTCCGGTTTCATCATCGACGCCGATCAGGGCCTGATCGTCACCAACAACCACGTAGTGAAAGACGCCGACGAAGTGCGCGTCACGCTGCATGATGACACCACCATGCCCGCCGAGATCATCGCGCGCGATGAAAAAATCGACCTCGCGCTGCTCAAAGTCAAAACCGAGAGGAAACTGACCGCCGTAAAATTCGGCGACAGCGAGAAACTGCGCGTGGGCGACTGGATTCTGGCCATCGGCAATCCGTTCGGCCTCGGCGGCACCGTGACTGCCGGCATCGTCTCCGCCCGCCAGCGCGATATCCAGTCCGGCCCGTATGACGACTTCATCCAGACCGACGCCTCGATCAACCGCGGCAACTCGGGCGGGCCGATGTTCAATTTGCAGGGCGAAGTGATCGGCATCAACACGGCGATCTTCTCGCCGTCCGGCGGCTCCGTCGGCATCGGCTTCGCCATCCCCTCGGCGCTGGCCAAACCCGTGATCGATCAGTTGGCGAAATATGGCCGCACGCGCCGGGGCTGGCTGGGCGTGCGCATTCAGGCAGTAACCGACGATATCGCCGAAAGCTTTAGCATGAAAGGCACCAAGGGCGCGCTGATTTCCAGCATCACGCCGACGGGCCCGGCGGAAAAGGCAGGCCTGAAACCCGGCGATATCGTGCTGAAATTTAATGGGCGGGAGATCAGAGAAATGCGCGAATTGCCGCGTCTGGTCGCCGAAGCCGCGATCGATAGCGAAGCCACCATCGAATACTGGCGCGACGGTCAGGTCAAAACCACCAGGATCATGGTCGGCGAACTGGAAAAAGCGGAAGATAACGGCCTGTTAAGCGATAAAACCGGCGAGAAAGCGAAGCCGGACACCCCCGGCGGCAGCACCATGATCGAGTCCGTGGGTATGTCCGTCGCCCCCATCAGCGCGCAGGACCGTCAGGCCTTTAACATCGGTGACGACGTGCAGGGCGTGATCGTGAAAAACGCGAAAGCCGGTTCCGAAGCGGCGGAAAAAGGGCTGACCGAAGGCGATGTGATCGTCGAGATCAACCAGCAAACCGTAGGCGATGTCGCTGGGGCGCGCGGCATCATTGAAAAAGCGGCTAAGGCCGGGCGCAATTCCGTATTGCTGCTGGTCAACCGCGAAGGTGACGTGCGCTTCGTGGCGCTGCGCCTGAAAAAATAGACGTGGCCGCACCCGTCATCAAAGTCATCGCCGGGCCAACCGCCAGCGGCAAGTCGGCCCTTGCCATTGAAACCGCGCAGACTTGCGGCGGTGTCATCATCAACGCCGACGCGTTGCAGGTTTATGACGCCCTGCCGCTGCTGACCGCCCGTCCGGCGGCGGATGACATGCAGGCCGCGCCGCACATGCTGTACGGCGTCATCCCGCCCACTGAAATATGTTCGGCCAGACGCTGGACGGATCTGGCGGTCGCGGCCATCCAACAAACGCTGGCCGGGGGCCGCACGCCGATACTGGTCGGCGGCACCGGGCTTTACCTCAGAACGTTGATGGAAGGATTGTCGCCGGTCCCGGACGTCCCGCCGGAAATCCGTGCCATGATGATCGCGCGTCAGCGCGCCATGGGCAACCCTGTCTTTCACGCCGCCTTCAGCGCACACGACCCGGTGATGGCCGCCCGCCTGCATCCCAACGACACGCAGCGCCTGATCCGCGCATGGGAAGTGCTGGAAGCCACGGGTAAAAGCCTCGCCGCATGGCAGGCGCAGCCGCCGCAGCCGCCCGTGCCGGAATGGACCTATGATGTGCTGGTGCTCGACCCGCCGCGCGACGTCTTATACGACCGCTGCAACAGGCGGTTCCTCATGATGATGGAGCAAGGCGCGCTGGAAGAAGTCGAAACCTATGACCAGCGCATGGCCCGTGGCGAAGTGCTGGATACCGGCGGCGTGACGCAGGCACTGGGATTCTGGCCCCTGCGTGCTGGCTTGCATGGCGTATTGAGCCGGGAAGAAGCCATCACACAGGCGCAGACCCACACGAGGCAATATGCCAAGCGTCAGGTTACATGGTTGAAAAATCAGGTAAAAGAGGGCGGGTCCATCATAAGGCTTCAAAGATATTAAAGAATTTGCGAAGCCTGTCAATATACGCAATAAAATAAGAAATAATATTATTTTTTTGTAATTTAGTTACATTTTATATTGCCAAGCATAATATTTATTCCTAAATTAAACTCATAGGACGCGGACTAAGGGCGGTAAAGCCTCCGCAATAGAGTGTGAAAGATAATAAACATAATTTAAAACAGATGGACGTTGAGCAGAAC
>CAKTCH010000010.1 GCA_934538895.1 uncultured Alphaproteobacteria bacterium | reverse complement strand
GACGATGGGCATCGGCTAACCGTTCCATATCTTCCGACAGCAGAGCAATGTCTGCAGCTTGCAGCGCCACATCCGATCCCGCAGCCCCCATCGCTATTCCAACATGCGCGCGCGCGAGTGCTGCAGCGTCATTCACGCCGTCGCCGACGAAGGCAACTTTTCCTTCGCTTGCAAGACTCCCGACCATGCGTACCTTGTCTTCGGGCAACATGTCGGCGTGTATCTGGTCAGATTGCAGGCCGAGTTCGCCGCCTATTCGTAACGCGACCGGTCGGCGATCTCCTGTCATCATCACGATCTTCCTGATGCCGCTTTCCCGCAGGGCGCTCAGCGCAGGGCGGGACGTGGCGCGCAGCTGATCAGCGAGGCTGACAGCCCCCAGAACCCGGCAACCCAACCCGAGATAGATGACGGTCTGCGAGCTCTCCGACAGCTTGAACAACTCAGGGTGATCGATGGGCGCTTCCATTTGCGCGGCCAATCTGGCGTTGCCAGCCCAAAGCTGGTCGTCTTCATGGCGGCCTACAATGCCCGCACTGGGGCGGTTGCTCACATCTTCCACGTGGGCAATACGGATGCCGCTTGCGGCCGCCTCTTGGCGTATTGCCTCTGCGCTATGATGCTCAGAATGAGCTTCCAATCCGGCCAGGAGCCCCATAAATTTTTCTTCGTCACCATCAAGGGCGACAACACTCGTGACGGCGGCCTTGCCCGTAGTGAGCGTGCCGGTTTTGTCGAAGGCGAATATATCGACCGCCGCCAGCGTTTCGAGCGCTGACCCTCCTTTAAAGAGCACTCCGCTTCTGGCAGCAGACGAGAGCGCGGACAAAATAGCGGCGGGCACAGATATCACGATGGCACAAGGACTCGCCGCCACAAGTAAGGTGGCGGATCGGTATAGCGCCTCATCCCAACCACGGCCAAGCCAGTAGAAGATAGCGAAGGCCAGAACTGCACCAACCAGAACCGCGACCGTGTAGCGTTGACCGAACCACGCGCTGAAACGCTCTGAAGGGGCTTTGGCCGCTTGTGCCTGGGTGACCAGGGCGATCATGCGCGCAACCGTGCTTTCCGCCAGGATCTTCGTAACCCTGGCTTCCAGTACCCCGTCTAAATTGACCGTCGCCTCGAACACAGGGGCGCCAGGGTCTTTCGCAACAGGCATCGATTCCCCGGTAATACTGGCCTCATCAAGAGAGCTATGACCCGTCACGACGACGCTGTCTGCCGGCACCCGGGCTCCGGGGCGGAGTATGATGACATCACCAGTTCGGAGTTCGGAAGCGGGAATCTCGGTCACGGCCCCATCTTCGGCCTTGCGTAGCGCTGTCTCAGGCCGCAACGCCATCAAGGCGTCAATGGCGCGACGCGCCCGGCCCAGGGCCCGCTCCTCCAGCGTTGTGGAGACACTGAAAAGTGTAAGGAGAACCGCTCCCTCAAAAGGCGCGCCTACAGCCGCTGCCGCTATAGCCGCCACCACCATCAGGAGGTCGATATCGAGTATATGATCCTCCCATAGCGCACAAAGCGCCCGCCACAACGCCGGGAGCCCACCGGTCAGATAGACAAGGAGAATGCCGAATTCGGAAAACAGCGAGAATGCATGAGAACCCAGAGGAAGTAGACCCAGGATGGCCAGAACCATTCCCAGAACCGCTAAACCTGTGAGGATAGAAATATCTGTACAGTCCATTTTACGTCCGCCCCTCTCATCCGCAGCTTGCCCACAAGTCATATTACAATCATTTCCGCATGATGCACGTCAAAAGAAGGCCTAGCATCTGAACAACTTGACTGTGTTTTAAACCCAAGCCTTCATGCTGATGATGCAACCATCATGAAAGGAAGGTTTGATATGACCAGTCCCAATCTCTCCGCCGATATAACCGAAATGTTGCTGGCCAAAGGCTATGCCGAGGCACCCAGCGACAATAAACAGTGGCGCATTTTCTTTCAGCCCGCGAGCATGGACACGCGCTGGTTCGTGCATGAGGACGGGAAAGTCCGGCGCGGCAAAAGCGTTCACAATTCCACCGCGATCACACAGGAAGCCCGCCGCATGCTGGGCCGTTATTCCTGATCAAGAAGAAGTGTCATCGACAAGTATTCTAGAAGTTTTATAAATAATAGGTATGCACGATATGATTAAAAGTGAAATCGGCGATGAACTAACCATGGACGCGAAACCACAAAAAATATCACTTATGATAGATAATTGTGTGTGGAATAAATTCTATGAACTGAACTTGGATTTATCTAAAGAACTTCCATTTACTAATTTTACTCTCTACATGACAAAAGAGGTGGCAGAATTTGAAGTGCAGGCAATGAGCTCAAATGTCAAGAAACAGCACTTGCATCAATATATCGAAAAACAAATTAATAATTGTCCGATAAAAACAGATTCTTTCTTTGGTCTTTCGTCATACCAAACGCCTGCAGGATACAAGCATAGAAGTGGAGGGTTCAATGAAGGAAGGTGGCTCACTTATGCTGAGGTTCCTGCAGTACTAAAATACGAAAAGGAAATAGATAAAACTAAACTAAGGCCAACAGATTTATATTGTGATGAAGCCGATGCATCATTGGCAATCAGGAGCATTACAGGGTTTGTCGTGTTGACAGCAGAGAAAAAGAAAAAGAAAAAGGAAAAGGAAGGTCCGTTGCAAAAAGCCTATAAAGATGGAGGAAAGATTGTCTTCTGGGATGATTTTGATGTCAATAATGAACGCTTAATGGATTTTATAATTCGCCAATCCAAATAAGTATTGAAGGTACGCTTATTGTCTTTCTCACCCGCCCAACATATTCCCCACAATATCGTCCGCCGCTTTATGCATCGGATCCGTCATTAAATGCGCGTAGCGGGCGGTGGTTTGCACTTGGGTGTGGCCGAGGAGTTTGCCGATCATGGGCAGGGAATGCCCGGCAGAGACGGCGTATGAGGCGAAGCTGTGGCGCAGATCGTGGATGCGGACATCTTCCAGCACGGCTGCCTTGCGGATGCGCCGCCAGGGGGATTGCAGATCGGTGAGATGCGCGAGCGGCAGCGTGCCGTAAATCACAAATTCATTTTCCTGCGGTGTGTCGGGGTGGTTCCAGATGGTGGTGAGCAGGTCGATGACATGCTGGCTGACTGGCACCGCACGCGCTCCGGTCTTGGTATCGGGCAGGCGCAGAATGCGATGCTCGCGGTCGATATATTTCCATTTCAGCGTCTGGATCTCCATCAGGCGGCAGCCGGTAAAGGCCAGCAGGCGAAACGCATTGATGGCGGAGCGATGGACGATCAGCGGGGTTTGATCTTCGCGCCCCTCCAATATCCGGCCATCCAGAATCCCTTCGGCATAATCAAGGGTGGAGAGCAGACGCTGCAGCTCCTCCCGGGTTAAATACCGCTCCCGCTTACGCTCGGGATATTTGGCGATATGGCGGCGGGGGTTGGAGTGCTCATCGCGCCAGCCCCACATCTCGGCCAGATTGAACATTTTTGAAATCACCTCCAGCATGCGGTTGGCATCATAGGGCGTGCGGCGCATGCGGTGATGCAGGTCGGCGATGTCGGCGCGTTTGATATCCCGCACGAGAACCTCACCCAGCGCCGGGCGAATGAATTTATCCAGCACGCGTTTATAACCAGCCGCAGTGCGGGGCTTGAGGCGCACCTGCACATGCTCCTCCCAGAAACGGTCGCACAGATCGTTCATGTTCGGCGCGGTTTTATCGGCCTGTTTCTCATAGGCGGGATTGGTGCCATCCTGCACCAGCGCGAGGGATTTCACAGCGCGGCTGCGTGCCTGATCCAGCGTCATGGTGCCATAGGCGCCGAGCGTTAAACGCCGGGTGCGGCGGCGAAACCGGTATTGCAGGATGAAGCTTTTGCGTCCACCCGGGCTGACCCGCAGGCCAAAGCCGGAGACCAGGCTGTCGAAGATCAGCAGCTCCTTATCCTGTGGCCTTGTTTCATCGATGATGGTTTTGGTGAGTTTGACGGGCATGGGTGGATCCTCCTTCGTTGATCATGGCGATGCGCTGGGGTGATGCTGGCGATGCAGGCCTACATCTTTGGAAGCAATCCGGAAGCAAATTCCTGCGAAAATGTAGCGCGGCGCATGGTTTGAGAAATTCCGCCACATGGTTTGAGAAATTCTAGCCCAGAATTTTCCCGGCTAAAGCGCCAGCTATTCCCCCGATTATTGACCCAATCACGCCCCCGGCAACCTTTAAGCCAACCGTCTTTTTATCGTGCTGATCCAACGCCTCCCTCACGGCTTCACGGAGTGCTAGAGTGCCACCGACACGGGCCGTGCCGCCATTGGCCATGTCCTGCCTGATTGCCTCCACCCCATGTTTATCGATCAGCCGCTCTGCCTTTTTCTTATAGTCTTTTGTCATTATTGTCCCCTTACGGAAGTGAATGTTTATTTTCTATAAGTATATCACATTCACCTCCGTTATGTGGGCTGGGGGCATCAAAGCCCCCTCAGTTTCCGGTTAGAAATCAGCACCTCGCCGACCTGCTTGGCCTTGTTTGCCCCGGCGATGGTGTAGGTGGTTTTGACGGCCTTGATCTGGAAGGCTTTGAAGGTTTTTCTGACCTCCGGGCGGTCGTTTAAAGACAGGATGAACGCCCCTTTTGGGCTTGGCGGATTCCGCAGGAGGATCGATCACGATCACATCGTTCTCGGCCACGCGGCGGCGGAAATATTTATTGTCCAGCACCAGTTCACCTTCCGGCGGGAGGCGGCGGTTGGTTTCCGGGTTGATGACGACACGGTCGCGATCAACGGGTTTGACGTATATGCGGCGCAGGCTCATGGTGAATTCTCCAAAGTTACGTGGTCGGTGGCATCGGAATCATCGTCGTCAGGCAGCGGCGGCGCGACATTGCCGTGCGGCGGAATATCCCAGTTCACATGGAAGGTTTTGAAATCGGCCAGATCCGGCGTATCATCCGTCATGGCGATCTCGAATGTGGTGAAGAATTCAACCGTGTAGATCGAGGCCAGCTTCTTGTCCGCCTTGTCGTTGAAAAGCGGATTGATGGAATCCGGTACCAGCGGTTTGATCTCAAGGCCGAAAGTCTGATTGCCCAGCAGCGCGACCACGTCATTGATGATCTTATAGCTGCCGACCTTGCCGTCTTTGCCGTGGCGGGCCGCCTCCTCACTGCGGAGATTCTGGGCGCATACGATAGCCGCAAAGCGTGCATTGAATTCTGTACGTATATTGGTATGGGAAATGCGGCGTGCCCCCAGAAACACGAAAAGCACAGCCGGGAAGTCGCGCACCAGTTCGCTGATGGCATCGGAGAACTCGCCGCCATAAGTGGCGATCTTCTTCAGCTTGTAGCCCAGGGCCCCGGCATCCTGCGCCGCTTTCATGCGGGCGATCATGGCATCTTCGATGGCGGCTTTAATGACGAGCGGATCGGTCATATCATCGCCCCCTTCAGCCAGTCATTGAAGACCTCGATAAATTCTTTCTGATCGCTCTCCGTTACGCCCAGGAACGGACGCGCCGGGATTGTCACCTGCTTGACCGTATGGATGCGGCCATCAGCGCCCTTGAACTTCAGGGCCTTCTTGCTCTTGGGTTTGATGATGCCGCCAAATTGATGGATGCCTGCGTAAATAACGTTTGTTCCCCATTCCACGGCTTGATCGGTGGCTGCGAATGTAAAAGAGGATGCCAGACGGTTAGACTTAATGAGTGTTTGGCCGGATACCAGCTTCGCGCGCAGCGATTGCAGCCATGGTGTGCCATCCGGCCCGGCCTGATTCTGGAATCGGTCTTGCGTCAGACTTACGCCTTCCTGCCCAATACTGGACAACAAATCTTTACGCGCCGCGGTATTGGTCAGGTGCGTGAAAAAGCTGTTGAGAACATCATTACCTTCGATTTTAAGACTAATGCCGCCGTCCATATTACAAGGCCTTCATGCTGTCGCGGGAAAACATGCGCGGGGGTGCTTCCACGCGGGCGTCCGCCGGGGCCGATGCGGGCTGGACGCCGTCAACGGCAAGGTGCGCGGCGCCGCTGGAAACGGATTTCAGGAACGCCAGCGCGTCTTCATAGGCGCGGCGGGTTTCATCGTCGTAATTGTTGCGGTGGAGCTTATAGAACGCGATGGCCTTGGCATGGCTGCGCAGCACGACGGCGGCGCGGGCGGCGGCGGGCGCGTAACGGCCAATGATATAGGCGTCCACGGTGGCGCTGGCATCGGCGATGGCCGTCTCCAGGACATCGTCATCGATGACGCCCGTCTCAGGGGTGGCGCGATCCGTTAATTCGATCAGCGCTTCTGTGCCGTAGGTGTCGATCAGCTCTTGTTTCGTGCAGAACATGATTATTCTTTCTCTGAAATATAAACGTCGCAGCCGGTGGCGGCCTGAAGGAACGCCGCGTGCGTGTATTTCACCTGGTCCGCCTGCACGGAAAAATCGTAATAGACGCCTGCCGGGAAATAATGGTCCGTAGCCGCCGCCGTGACATCGGCGCCGCCGAAACGCATGAAGACCGGGCCTGTGGCGTAAATGCTTACGACGCGTGTCGTGGCGGCGAAAGCGGCGGCGTTCTTCTGCGACACCGGGCCAGCGGCGATTTTATGAGCGCCGTCCGGACGCAAGGACAGGACGGGAATGGGGAAGCCGTTATCGTCTCGGGGCAAATGTGAACTCATGTTATAAATCCTTCCCTGGGGGCGGGGGCCGCCCGGATTGACGGCCCCCGGTGTGCGTTCTTGCGGGGGTGGTTATTTTTTCGCGGTGGCGGCCTTCAGCTTGTTCTCAGCCTCGGCCAGCTGCTTCTCGGTCGCTGCCAGCTTGTCCTTGGTTTCGGCCAGTTCTTTCTCGGCAGCGGTGGCGCGTTTCTGCGCGGCTTCCAGCGCGGCGGCCACGGTCGGATCAGGCTGCGTTGCCTTTGCCGGGGCTTCGCCGTCGAATTCCACCACGACCAGGCTGGGTTCGTTTTTGAGCGCCTCGATCTGCTCTGCCGTCAGGCTGGCGGCCTCGATAATGGTGGGTTGCGCCGTGAAGGTGTGCCCGGCGCGGCGGAAGCTCTCGCATCGGGCGACGATCTGGAGTTTCAGTTTGTTAGACATGGAATTAATCTTTCTTGATAAGAGATTGAACGAGGGTTTAATCCACGCTGTTAAAGCCAGGGGCAGACCAGCAATTCAGCCGTGTTGCGGTGAATGTTGGTCGTACCGTTGATTTGTTCCGCCGAGAGCAGCGTGCGCGCCGCCGTTTCATTGGCCGGCCCCACGACAAGCAGATTCGGCATGATGTTGAGTGGGCGCCCGTTATCCCCGCGGATGCTCTGCATCGATGTGCGGCCCAGGCCGTAGTTCGTGGCGTCCAGCGTTTGCTTGGAGCCGTAGGCCAACTGCCAGAGGCCGTAACCGGCATTGACACGGGAATCCACGCCATAGACGAACTCTCTACGCTCGAAGACGTTGTCGTCTTTAGGATCATCCTTTGCCACGAATTCATAGGCGCGGCGCTTCTGGAAGATGAGGGGCTTAATCGGTTTGCGCGTATCGAGCAGGAACCATGGCAACCCCGAACCGCCGCCGCTGTTCGAGACAGAGACGATAGCACCATTCTCTCCGACGACCGGGTGATCTGTGTCAATGAAGTACTGGCCGTCATAGCAAAGGCCTGTGAAGCTGTTCTTCAACAGCGTGAAGACCAGTTCGTCCGGATGCATGGCCGCATCCTGACCCAGCATTTCCAGCATGGGCTTGTAAATCCCGATAGTGTCGTCCTCGATCGCGTCGCGGGAAACGGGGACCGTATTTTCGAACGCCTCGTTCCTGATGGTGAAGCCGTGCTCTTTCAGGTTCTGGAGCACGCGCTCGCCGACCCATTTACGGAATGATGTCGAACTACCGAGCCAGCCATATTCTTCCTTGGAAGACGTGGAGTTGACTTCCATCGCCACCCGGTTCCATTGCGGCTGGGCGGCGCTGAAGGCGCTGTCATACACCGATTGGAAACCGGCACGGACGCTTTCGAGGTTTGGTCTGTTGATAATCATGTTTTGGAATCCTTTTCCAGTAAGAGGGTGTTAGTCGAATTTGACCCAGACGCCGCGGGCATCCACATCGACAATCTTGCCTGCGACAGAACGCGTGTTCGTGCCGTTGGTTTTGGCCACGGTCTGATCGTCGACGATGTAACAGTCGTTGCCGATATCGGCGCGCGTAATGGCATCGCCCGCCGTGCTGTTGGCGAAATTGAAGACGCCCTTCTTGAAAGGCACGTTTTTGTCGCCGGCGCTGCCCGTGCTGTTATCGACCCGTTCTTCGGCGCGGCCCGCGCCTTTGAGCGTTGTCGCTGTGGTGCCGGGCGTGATATTGCCGCTGGCGTCCAGCGCGACCAGCGCGCCCGCGTAAATGAGCTTGTTGGCGGCGGCGGGGCCGACATGGGCTTTATTGTTCAGCCTTTCCTGCGTATCGCGATCCGTAATAAGGGGCATGATCGATGTTCTTTCTTTAAGAGGGGTTGAAGATGGTTAGGCGTTTACCTGCTCCTGCAGGTTTTTCTCGGCGGCCTTCAGGTCGACGCCCATGGCCTGCAGCACGGAAGACGCTTCAGGGGTCAGCTTGCGGGTTTCGTCCTTACGGGGCTGGCCGCCCGGGCCTTCGGCGGCGGCGGCGCCGATGACGGGCGCGGCGGCCACGTATTTATTAAAGCCCGCGAGGTCGGCGCTGGCATATTCCAGCGCCCATTCTTTTTGCGCCGGAGAAACCTTGCCTGAACTCATGGCGGCGTCGACGGCATCCCCGGCCTTCTTCGTGGTCTGCTCTTGCTGCAGATTGGCGAAACTGCTTTTCAGCTCGTTGAAAACGGACATCGGCACATATTCGGACGCATTCGGCTTCTTGATCTCGCCCGTTTCGATTTTCGCCGCCATCGCCTGAATCTCTTCTTCAAGGGACGCGCCCGTGTCCAGCTTCAGGATTTTGCGGATGGCGGCGACTTCGGCGCTCGCCGCCTCTGTCGCGGTCGCGCCTGTTTGCAGATTTTGCACGCGTTCAAAAATTTCATCTTGCGTCGCCGTTTCCGCCAGGCCCAGCAGGGCCGCCAGTTTCTTCAAAAGTTCGTCCATAGTCGTTTTCTCCTCAGGAGTGGTGGGGGTTGCAGAAAGTTCCAGATCAGCCGATGCAACGGCTGTCAGTTCAAAATTCGGATTATTGGTGAGGCTGGCATGGATGATCTGTGTGATCTCGCCCGTGGCCGGGTTCGTTTTGAAGACAGGGCTGATGTAGCGATATTCTTTTGCGGCGAGTTGTGCAGACGCTTTATCAACCCACTCCACAAAGCCCCAGATTTCACCGTTGCGGGCTTCCATCTTCTTGATCCAGCCAGCGGCAACCACTTCTGTGCCCTTGGGCATGTACAGGGTTTGATGGTCGCGGTCGATGAAGAGGTCTGTCTTCGCGCGGACGCTGGCGGCGATAACGGCCTCCGCGTCTTTCATCTCGAAAGGTCCGCGTCCGTCGAAGCCGTAATTACGGCCTGCGGGCATGAGTTGAATCCACCCGGTCTGACCGGGTTTTACTTCGACGCTGAATGCTTGCAAATGCGAGTTCATGGAGTCATGCTACGAAGATGACGCCGGAACAATCATGGTGACCCGGCGTCACCATGATGAAAGAGGGGGCTTAAAGGGCTTAATGGCCGGGTGTAGACTGGTCTGTATCCAAGGAGGTCATTATGCCGGTACGCTTCTAGCGGTTTATTTTCTATAATTCCATATATTTAGCCCCCGGACGCGTTCCGGGGGTTTTGCTTGCCCCCAGACCCGATTTAATTTCGCCACAGGCGATTCAATTTTCGATTCTCTGCCCCCCGCCGCCATAACGATAGCTGCCACCCCTCTCCATGGCCTTCTACGGCCAAAAAATCGGGGGTTCGCAAAATTGACAGATTTCGGAAAATCGGGGATAATGAAAGTACCGGGGCAAAGGTGGCCATATTCACCCTCAAAGTTCCGGCCCGACCCGGCTTCGCGTATGGCGCGACCGGGTCTTATCATTTTTCCGTCCGTCTGTATGCCAGGGTTCCCCGGCGCTGCTTCAGGATGTAACGCAGGTCGTCGGTCTGGAATGTGGTGACGCCGTTCCAGCCGGATGCCGATGTATCGAACAGGCTGAAGCCGTTCAGGTCGCCATCGCTCCATTGCGACAGGTATGATCGGGTCAGCGTCATGCGCTGTGCGGGATATTCCTGCCATGACCAGAAAATTTCATCCGGGTCTTTGATGGCGTTGGCCAGCAGGAGCATGTAGGCACCGCGACCACGCTTGTTCGGCTTTAACACACCGCGTGCATCACGGAATAAATCATCACTGATGATCAGCGGCTCCCCCAGTACGTCTTCGAATATAGCAGGCTTGCCGATTTTAGCGCCGAATTCTTTCAGGAACGCTTCGGCATATTCCTCATTGCTGAGATCGCGGGGGAGGATCGGCCTGTGTGAGCTTAAGTCTGTGATGCGTGGCGAATTCCTTAAATCGCCGACAAATGATCAGAACAGCATCGCCGCGCAATTCTTGTGTGCGTAGAGCTTTGGCCCGATCATCAAGCTGCGGGACATACAAGCCCACCGGGGCAGACGACCCTGTGCGATGTTCAAGGATTTTTTGGCGGATTTCGGCTTGTTTAAAAACCGAAATCGGATACATGCGACCGCCGCCGCGACCTTGACGTTCGATGAACGGCCAGTTCTCAATGCTGGCTCTCTTGATTAGGCCTTTTATTGTTGCAGGAAAATCCTGCAATTCCATCTCGGCCAATTCGCGTGCGGTGAAGTATAACTCGGTCATGCGGACTCCGTGAATTTTTCGGTTTCATTGCCCCATGATGTCCAGCCCGGACGCGATGTCCGTGCGAACAATTCCAGATACGGCCCGTCAAACAGTTCTTCGATCAGCGTGACCATTTCGTCAGGCTTACGTGAGTGTTCACGGCGCAATGCCGTGACAGACAGTGATAGTTCCCGCAGATCATTCGGCACATCATCCGTATAGAAACGATTGCGGGTTGATTTGTTTTTGATGCGCGGGCTGCCGAGCGTTCCGATCAGAAACGGTTCCTCGGTCGAACGCAGGATATAGCCTGTGCCAAAAGCTTGTTTTCCATGGGTTGATACTTTTGACCAAGAGCCGCCCGTTTTGAATTCAAATCCCCAAGCGCCCATCAATGCAAGAGCCTGTGGCAGCATCGGCCATACCGCCCACATAACGAGAACGCAGTGCGGGGCTGATGCGAATAGAAGTTGATCGCGCAATGCAGCCATGACATCAAAGTGCGAACACTGATAATGAGCGTCGGGGCTTTTGCCATATCCTTTGTCCGAATACATGGTGTAAGACCATGCTGGATCGGCATAAATGACGCCGTATTGCCCTGAGGGGATGGGGATCAAGCCTTGCCTCCCTTCATGCGCTGAATAAGCGCCTGACGCATGGCGGATTCATCTACGCCGGAAAGCGTGTCCTTGATTTCGCTGTCGATCATTTTCTTCAGCATCATCTTCGCGCCGTATTCAGCACAGATGGCTTCATCCTGCGTCAACATGCGGAAGCCGCAGGACTCGACCAAAATCTTGAGCGCTGACCAGTTATCGGTGATTTCACAGAGCGCTTTAAGGGAGTCAGCGTGGATGCGGCGCTGCACCGTGGACAGGGCCGTCCATTGGTCGATGTGTGATTTTGTGATTTCGCGCCCGAGCAGGCGGCTCATACGGGCTGCGATCTCGTACCTGTCCATCCCGGCGGCATCGATGGCAGCCTTCAATTCGCGCCTGAACCGGAATTCAAAATCGCTTAAATGCTCCTGCGAACCGCCCTGCAGCGACAGGTTTTCCACCATGTCCGCAAACAGGTCGAGGATCATCTGGTCCTTATCAACGGATTTCTTACGCCGTGCCATGTGCGCTCACCATTTCGTTTAACCAGATGTCTGTGGGTTTTCTGCCGCCATAGGTGGCGGCGACCGCTTTGGCCCTGTCAGGGTGCCGGGATGCGGTTGCCGCCTTCTTCGCCATGCCTGTGGGGAGATTGGCTGTCGCAGGCGAAGTATTCTTGATAATTTTCAGCGCATGGCAGATGGATGAATGATCGCGGTTCATCGCTCTTCCGATAGCGGACGGACCCATGCCCAGCTCACGATGCAGCCGTGCAATAATTATCCGGCGGATAGCGGGGAGCGTGCCCCCGGTGCGATGTGACAGCAGCATCCCGGCATCAATGCCGTGGCATTCACATTCTTCCTTGATGATGGCGTAGGATAGGAGGATCATACCCGTGACTCCCCAAACCAGATCAAATAGTGCGCGTTAAAAGCCTCGATGAGGCGTTCAAAACAGCGCTCCATATCTTTTACCTCTGGCGAGGCACGACTCCCTTCCTCTTTGTATGCCCGTTCGGCGATATCCAGCCTCTCCCTGAGGGCTTTGAACAGAAAATCTATTTCGTTCATCAGCAATCCCCTTTACTCAAGACATAGGCATTGGAAACTGGAAGCTTGTAGATGTTGCCCCCACACTGGACTTTAATTATCCCGTTCTTGTAGGCTGCCACTACAACGCCACGATCCTCTATTGGGCCATATTGGCCATTGGCCTTAAAAGCAACGGTGTCATCGATCTCAATCGTATCAATGCTCATGCCACACCCCCGCCGATGAAATTGATCAGGGTTGGGGGCAGGTCATTCGGGTCGAACGGCCCGGCCAGCAGCATGTCGTTGCCATCGTCATAGACCTCGACCCAGTAACCATGTTCCAGGTACAGAACCGCCTGGTCGAACGCCAGCTCGATATTGCGCACCAGGCAGTAATCGTGAATATTGTCGCGCTCATATCCTGTGCGGGTGCGCGGATCGGTGGCGTGTGCGTCGATGCGGAACTTGCGATCGATAAAACGCTGTAAGCTGGCGGCTTTGCTCAGCTTGTCGACGTGGCGGTGCAGCGATCGGTACTCGGCCATGCCGGCAGTGGCGGCAAGGGCGGAATTGTCATTAGCGGGACTCATGCTGCCACCTCACGCAAAAGATAGCGGGCGTGGCTCATGGCTTGCCGATATGCCCAGCCAAATCCCAGATCACATTCAAAAATGGCATCAACCTCATCCTGTACGATGACAAAGGCGATGAGGCGCTTATGGGTATTATCTGCTTGTGACAATACGGTCACATGACCAAGTTGGGTTTCCCTGCACATTATGCAACCCTCCGCGCCGTGTGTTCCGCACAGATCAGATGGGCTTCGGCCACCAGCGCCACCGGGTAAGCATCGCCGCGCAGGACGGCGGCAAGACGCGCTTCAAAAGTGATGGACGTGCGCACGGCGCGGAGCGCTTCCAGCGCATGGCCGACGGCCATGCCCATCAGGCGGCGCAGGATCATTCCGGTCAGGCCGTCAGGCTGGCGGGAAGGCGGCATAAGGATGGCGGATTCAACGTCATCAAGTATGCCGTAGGCCTCAAACAGGCGCACGGCGGCCAGCCATTCCTTGATGGTTTTGGCGGCTTCACGGCTGGTGGTTTCATCGTAAAAGTTCATGCTGTTTTCCCCACAGTTCTGTTTACGGTTTATGCAAATTTGGTTGATGATTTTTGACGGTGACGGCGCGGCGTGTTTCGGGTACGTTTGAGGGGTGTCCTTGATCTGATCCGGTTCCCGTGCTGGTCGTACCAGCGAGGCCATAGTTCATGCAGCGGTTTGTCCAGAAATGCGGCGATGGCGCGATTAGCAGTGGGCATGGGAACGACAAGGGCATAAGAGGCTGATCGCCGCCCAAGGCCAGCCTTTTCCGAGATTTCAGCAAGGGTGGAACCGCGTTTGCGGATTTCAGCCTTGATATCTTCTCTATGAGGAGGTCTTTTCGCCATGAATGGGCCTCTTTTTGTTAAAAACACCCGGCCTCGTACGCCGGTTGTTTTTGGGTTGGAGTTTTGAACTACTCCAAACATGCTACACGAAAGTAGGCGTATGTAAACTATAAAAGACACATAAGGCCTACTTTTGTGCAGTTTACTGTTTTTGTTACTAATTTATGATGAGATTGTGTCTTATATAGTGGACATCGAAGAGTCAGATTTGGGTTTTGCCCGGCGAATCGAGAGCATCATTGAGGATGCTGGCGGCCCGGTGGAATTCGCTCGGAAAACAGGGTTTTCGAGGGCTGTTGTTGACAAGTATAAGAATGGGATATCAGACCCTTCTCGCAGCCGACTCGTAGCAATGGCGCGGGTCGCCAACGTATCTTTAGAGTGGCTGGCTACAGGCTATGGCCCGCGTACACCGCGCGGCATTCCGGCCCTGCAGGAACGTGACCGGAAGGCCATGGCAGATGGCACTTTCTGGGATAAATCACCGGAAGAGCAAGAGGCCTTAGACGAAGCCAATATGCAGGGATTTGTATCGCTGCCGGTGATGAATATTATGGCCAGCGCCGGGGGTGGGGCGGCGGCCTTGACGGAGCATCAGACCGGGGTGATCAAGTTTGATCGCGCATGGCTGTATAATACCTGGCATCTCAATCCGAATGATCTCTTCACGATGCCGACAATGGGCGAGTCGATGGAACCGACAATCAAGGCTGGTGAATACCTGTTGGCCAGTCGTGCCGAGGATCATTTAAAACCCGGCGATGGCATCTATATTGTGCGTTTAGATGGCCACATACTAGTAAAGCGTCTTCAGCCCTTGCCGGGTGGCAAGCTCATGGTTTCCAGCGATAATCCGGCTTATAAGCCTTTTGAAGTGGAACTGGACGATGGTATTGATTTTGCCATCCTTGGAAAAGTGGTGCTGGTTCACGGGGTGCGGCGGGTATGATATCACCAATTAAAATTATGGGCGTTTTTATAATCTCGGCTTTTCTTGGTTCGATCTGTGGAGTGATGGGTCCTCAGGACGGAGCGTTATTTCTAGGCCTTGTTAGTGTAGGTCTCGCGGTATTCAATAACATTAAAATACATTATAAAAACAAACACTTAATCATTGGTGAGGGGCGCGTTCATATTAAAATCAAAGAAGGTGATTCCGGTGATGTTGCCGAATTGGACTGGGGTAAACAAATGGCAGAAATCCGCAAGGCATGGGAGGCCGGGGATTATGAGTTTGCGCGGACATGGCTACAAAAACTGGCCTACACTATTACTGCTGAGAAGGCGCCAGATAGTGTCCATGCGAAATTCAAGGAACTGATGGTTGCCTTTACAAAAGACGATCCTCTTTATGCTACTGTGATGGATGTAGCGCTACCTGTAATACGGGAACAACCTGGTATCATTCAAAGCCAGCTTGCCAAACAGTACCCTCAATTCGATGCAGAGCAATTCCGTTACGCGATGTATTATGGGGAAATTATTGGGGATGTTGTGCGAGAGAAAAAAGGTAGGAGCTATGCTCTGTCTCTCCCGCCATCGCCGGGCGGGTTATCCTGAAAATCGACCCCAAACGAATTTGATATGTAAACCGCCAGCGCAATTTTAAGCTGGCGGTTCTTTGAGGACGGCGCAAAATTGCGGAGTCCTATCGGCAAAAAACATGGAAAAATAAAAAGATTTGTGCTTCAATTAGTTAGCTTAACTTTGAACCAATTTCGAACTTTGAACTCGTGTCGCTGTTTTTTAAAGCAACACTTTTGCTTGAAAACGACCCGAAACTCGCAGTTTTCTGCGCCTTATGCGAATTTTGCGCTGATCGGTCATTAACCGGATTTCTCATCCCATCTGACGGAAATGGTACGCTGGGTCCCGAAATTTTCTCAAACCATGTGTCACGCACAATCGCGGTTTCTATCCCATTGAATACCAGTTAAAGCCGCAGAAAACATAGGCTTATCCCGTTTATTCCCTACGCCGTACCGCTTTGTCCCGGATGCCCATTATTTCTCATCCAGTCTGACGGTTCACACCTGCCTATCGGCGTTTTCCGGAAAATGCGTCTGAACAAAAACAAGGGGTTATATCGCTCCACCGGGCGACCTTAAGGTTTTTGGAAGCAGGCTTCCGGGCTTAATTTGGGCCGATGAGGGTGCTATTGATACGCTGGGTTGCCTCCGAAACAAATGATGTTGTCTCATTGTCTCTTAAATTTCATTTTCTCTATATTGATTTTATATAGGTATAATACATTTATTTCAGCAAGATAATATCTTTGACAAATCACTAAAAATGTCGTATATTTGTAATATAGGATGTCGTATTTTTGTAGGATTGACATGACCGCAAAACGCCTGAAAACGCTGGAGGACAAGGTCGCTTACCGCATTGCGCGCAGTAAGCTGAGCGTTTTCGTGCGCGAGGATTTTGAAGATCTGGCCGGTTATGATCAGGTGGGTCGTGCCCTGCGGCAGCTGGCGCGTGAGGAGAAAATCCTCAAAATCGGCTACGGACTGTATGCCAAGGCCAGGAGATCATCGCTGACCGGAGCCCTCGTTCCCGTCCTTCCGTTGCCCACCCTGGCGAAGGAAGCGATTGAACGGCTGGGACTGCAAACATATCCCTCCCGTCTGGAGCGGGATTACAACGCCGGACGAACGACACAGGTGCCAACCGGCCGCCTGATCGCGGTCAACGGTCGTATCAGCCGGAGAATCGGATATGATGGCGCTTATGTCAGCTATGAACGCGCGTCCGGATAAATCGATCATTCAGGAAATCTCTATGGAAACGGGGATCGCGGAGTCGTTCGTCGAGAAGGACTGGTTCGTTACGCAGGTCATCGGCGCTATAGCGGGCATTCGGCATGACGGCTTCGGGGTTGTGTTTTCCGGCGGCACGGCGCTTTCAAAAGCCCATGGTCTGCTGCAAAGATTTTCAGAGGATGTTGATTTCAGGGTTCTGGCGGGAGATGCCTTATCTAACAGGAAGGCCCTTTCCGGTTATAAAAACGCTGTTATCGAGGCTCTGCGGCAGCAGGGGTTCAAAATAGAGGATGCACAGGTCAGGGC
>CAKTCH010000009.1 GCA_934538895.1 uncultured Alphaproteobacteria bacterium | reverse complement strand
TCTCACGAGCGGCCAAATGGATTCCCCGGACAAGCCGGAGAATGGCATGAGGGAAAGATAAAATGGTTCAGTTCATACAAAAGAAAATCGGATGCGCCGAAGCACTCGACCTGCCGAAGCCGACATGCGCGCGGAAGAAGACCGTGCTGGTGGCCGCTGCCGCGATTATCGATGCCGATGGCCGCATCCTTGTCGCGCAGCGTCCGGAAGGCAAGGCGATGGCGGGCTTGTGGGAGTTTCCGGGCGGCAAGGTGGATGAAGGCGAAACGCCTGAATTTGCGCTGATGCGCGAACTTGAAGAAGAACTGGGTATTGCAACGCGCCCGTGCTGTTTTTCCCCTGTGGCGTTCGCCTCCCACGGCTATGATGATTTTCACCTGCTGATGCCGCTTTATGCCTGCCGCGTGTGGCGGGGCCAGCCGGAACGGAAGGAGCATCAGGCGCTTAAATGGCTGCGCGTGAACGACCTGTACGGCCTGCCGATGCCCGAAGCCGATCTACCGCTGATCCCGCAGCTTGAGGCCATGCTATGAATCACTGGATATATGACCTCAAGAATTTTTACGGCAGCCGGGCAGGGCGTCTGGTGCGCCGCATCCTGAGCGGCCATATCCATATGTTCTGGCCCGATATCACGAGGCTGCGGATTATCGGCATGGGATATGCGGTACCTTACCTCCCGGTTCCGTGCGACGAAGCGGAATGCGCCGTGGCCTTGATGCCCGCGCAGGGCGGTGTGCATCCGTGGCCGGAAGGGCAGCCTGGCCGCGTCTGCCTGTACGATAATGCCGCCATCCCGCTGGAAACCGAGTCCGTGGACCGCATCATTATCATCCATGGCTTTGAAATGTCTGATAACCCCGATGAATTCCTGGCGGAAGTCTGGCGCGTGCTGAAAAGCAACGGGCGGGTTTTGCTGGTCGTGCCGAGCCGCCTGGGTTTCTGGGCGCGGGCCGACTGGACGCCGTTCGGTGCCGGGCGGCCTTTCAGCATGTCCCAGATCAACCGCCATTTGCAGCATAACCTGTTCGTGCGCGAACGTATCGAGCGCGCGCTTTATATGCCGCCTTTCCGTTCGTTCTGGCTGCTGCGTTTTGCCTATACCGTGGAGAGTTTCGGCAAATTCCTGTTTCCCGGTCTGGCGGGCGTCCATATCGTCGAGGCCAGCAAGCAGGTCTACGCCGGAACACGCATAAACGCGCACGCTCATAGGGGCCGCCGCCGGATTCTTGTGGCCGCAGAGGCATAATTTCTTTGATTTTTAGGGACTTTAAAGGTATTCAAATGCCCATGCCCCAGTCGCTTGAAGAAATACGCCGTGAAATCGATTCCCTTGATCATCAGGTCCATGACCTGCTGATGAAACGGGCGGAATTGATCGTCAGGGTGATCGAAGCCAAGCGCCGCAACAAGATGCATACCGTCCAGCCCGAGCGCGAGGCAATGATGATCCGCCGCCTGCTGGACCGCCATAAAGGCGTTCTGCCGCGCGAAGCCGTCGCCCGCATCTGGCGCGAACTGGTCGGGGCGGTATCGCTGGTGCAGACCAACCTGAAAGCCGCCGTTACCGTGCCCGAGGGCAATCGCGGCCTGCTTTATTGGGACATGGCCAAGGATTATTTCAGCTCGGTGCTGCCGATGCAGAAATCGGAAACGGCGCTGAGTGCGCTGGCTGCCGTGCGCGAGGGGGACGCGACATTTGCCGTGGTGCCGTGGCCCGAGAATGAAGAGGACAAGCCGTGGTGGTCCTTTCTGATGGGCGAGGCGGGCGAACAGCCGATGCGCATCATGGCGCGCCTGCCGTTCGGCGACCGCAGCAGGACCAACGTGACGCCGGACCATCAGGCGCTGGTCGTCGGCAAGATCAAATTCGAACCGTCGGGCGATGACCGTTCTTTCCTCGCCCTCGATCTCGACCACAGCATCAGCCGCACGCGCATCGTGGAGCGCTCCAACGAACTGGGCCTGACCCCGCGCAGCCTCTACAGTATGCGCACCAAAGGGAACGGCAACACGCTGCACCTGCTGGAAGTGGAAGGTTACGTCGCGCAGGATGATGAGAAACTGGCGGCGTTGCTGGGCAGACTGGAATATCCGGAAGGGCGCTGCGTCTGTCTTGGCGGCTATCCGACTCCGCCCGTCTATGATGACAAGGTCGGCAAGAACGTGGCCGATAACGGCATCATCGCTAAAAAGAGCGCATAGATATGACTGCGTTCAATCAGGTGACAATCATCGGCTTCGGCCTTATCGGTTCCTCCATCGCGCGGGTGATCCGCCGCGACAATCTGGCGCACCGGATCGTATGCGGCGATATGTCTGATGCCGTCTGCGCCAAGGCGCTTGAACTCGGCATTGCCGACAAGGCGATGACCGACCTTGCGCAATCGGTCGCGGGCAGCGACATGGTCGTTCTGGCCGTGCCCGTGGGCGCGTGCGGCGCGGTCGCCGCCATGATCGCGCCCGCGCTGGAAGAAGGCTGCGTCATTACCGATGTGGGCTCGGTGAAACAGGCCGTGATCGCGGGCGTGCAGCCGCATCTGCCCGGTCATGTCGATTTCGTGCCCGCGCATCCGATTGCGGGAACGGAACATTCCGGCCCCGAAGCGGGCTTTCCCGAGCTGTTTCAGGGTCGCTGGGCGATCATCACGCCCTTGCCCGATACGCCGCTGAATGCGATCGAGAAAGTGACGCGGCTATGGGAAGCCGCTGGTTCCGACATCGAATTCATGGAACCGCGCCGCCATGATCTCGTGCTGGCGATTACCTCGCACTTGCCGCACCTGATCGCTTACACGATCGTCGGCACCGCTTCCGATCTGGAGGATCATCTGAAGGCCGATGTCATCAAATTCTCGGCGTCCGGCTTCCGCGACTTCACCCGCATCGCCGCGTCGGACCCGGTGATGTGGCGCGATATCTTCATCAATAATCAGGACGCCGTGCTGGAAATCGTGCAGCGTTTTACCGAGGACCTGACAGGCCTTCAGCGGGCGATCCGCTGGGGAGACGGTCAGGCGCTTCAGGATATGTTTGCAAGGACGCGGGCGATCCGCCGTCAGGTGATCGAGGCGAAGCAGGCCGACTATCGCTACCCCAATAAACCAGCGGCAGCCGCGCCACAGCCAGAGGCCCCGCGTAAAGTGTCTGGCTCTGCAAACTGACGCCGATATCCATATGATGAATACCCGTTTCTTCGTCAGGGCTGGACAGGCTGGCGAGCAGGGTTGAAGCCAGTATCGCATCGCGCGGACGCACAAGCCCTTTGCCCGCCAGGAAATTCAGATATTCGATATGGCCGCTGACGCGCGCATTCATCTTTCCCGCAGGTTGCAGGTCCTGATCCAGCGTCATCATTCCGGCGCCTTCGCCGCTGAATAAGGTTTCATTGTCAGATGTGCTTTTGCTGAATTTAAAATGATTGATTGTGATGTGCCCCCCCTGGTCGCGCCATGCCGCGAGGCTGGTTTCATCCAGCTTCTGCGGGATATCGAGCGGCAGCGGGCCTTCGATCTCAAGACTGTCCAGCGCGTAAACGTCGCGGTCCAGCGCGCCTTCGACGTAAAGGCCCTGCGGCAGGATCAGCCGGGCATCCAGAAACCGCACGGGATATCCGCGCAGGCTGAATACCGGCACGACGATTTTCTGCGGCGCGCCATTCCACAGGCGCGTGGCGGATACGCTGCCCTCGATATTCATCGGGCCGGGAAAGCCGCCGATGCGCGAGACATGGATATCCGGATTATCCTTCATCTGCGCTTTCAGCATCCCGGCCACTGTAAACCACCAGCCTGTATAGGCGACGGCGCATAGGACCACCAGCGCCCCGATCGAAATCAGCAATTTCTTTTTCATGCTTTGGCAGGCCTTTCAGGACGTGGCAGGCGCGGGTCTTTCGACAGCGCCTCCCGTTCCAGTTTCTTGCTTTCCGTCTCCAGCAGGATTTCAATCTGTCTGGTAACGTCGGATATATTTTGCCCCGGCGCTATCGGCGGCAGGAATGAAAACACCACCGTGCCGGGCCATTTCAGCCAGCTATGCTTGGGCCAGAATATGCCCGTATTGGTGGCCATCGGCACGATGGTCAGGCCGGTCGCATCCTGCATACGGGCGACTCCTGTTTTATAGGGGCGGTCCGCCGTGGTCTGCCATGTATGAACGCGCGTCCCCTGCGGGAAGATGATGATAGGGCGGCCCTGTTCCTTCATCCGCTTAGCGCCGTCGATGATCTGCTGTGCTGATTCCCTGCTGCTGCGGTCGATCGCGATGGGGTCGCTTTTCTTCAGGAAACGGCCCCAGAGCGGGATGCGCAGCAACTCGCGTTTGAGGATGACGGAAGGGTCGTTGAACAGCGTATGCAGCTTGAATGTCTCATATGACGACTGGTGCTTGGCGGCGACGATATAGCAGCCTTGCTCCGGCAGATGTTCCAGCCCGCGCACTTCATAGTCCAGTTTCAGGAACAGCCGTTCCAGAATATAAACCGATCCGACAAAAAATTTGACGATCTTCATCGCGTGGCGGCGCGGGAGCAGCAAGCCGGGCAGGAACATCAGGCAGGACAGGCCCGTGACCACGAAGAAGGAGATATTGAACAGGGTGGAACGCAGGAAAATCATAATAGCGGGTCCAGTTGTTTACGCCACGAATCCGGAATCAGGTAAAGCTTCACCAGCGTCGCCAGCGTTTTATTATATTCACCGAACGCAAGACGCAGGAATTCCGCCCGCGCGCTTTCTCCCGCATGGGCCTTGACCGGCCAGGCCAACACCCGGATGCCCGGCATGTTTTCGCTGAATTCCAGCCGCGCGCGCGGCATGTGATAGTCCGACGTCACCAGCCGCAATGTCCTGATCTGTTCCTGCTGCGCCCAGATGCGCGTTTCCTGCGCGTTCTGGATGGTATTGCGGGCCTTGTGGTCCAGCACGATGCAGCAATCGTTGCTGTCCTGTTCAATGATCGGGCGTTTCCACAGATTGAGGATTTCCTGCAGGCTCACATGGCCGTTCACGCCGGTAATGAAAAGCTTCTTGCCCTGGCCGGTGGAAAGCAGGTCCAGCCCCTTGTTCACGCGCTGCGCGCCACCCGTGAGGACGATGATCGCATCGGTGGCTTCCGCCGGGTTCTGCGGCTGCATCCCGCGCACATATTCCAGGAACAGGCCGAACCCGGCAAGCCACAGGAACGCAAGGCCAACGCAGAAGGTCAGGGCCCATTGCCAGCCTTTCATGCCATAGGGATTGGTGTCGTAATAGTCTTTCCGCGTCATGGCATCTCCGCGAGCGAGCGCATGACGGTCCGGCGCGCGGTTAAAGTCGCCAGCGCGGCGATAACCAGCGGCAGCATCAGCGTGACCAGTATTTGCAGAGCCGTCAGTTTATATTCCGGCAGCAGATTGACATCCATTTCGCCGGATATCCAGCCGATAGCAAGCAAGGCGACCATCCCGGCCACCGTGCCGATAGCGCCGCCGCTGAGGCCCAGCAGCAGCGCATGACGCTGGAACTGTCCTGAGATATAACGGTCGGCGGCCCCCATAAGGTGCAGTAATTCCACATCCGCGCTATGGACCGCGAGGCGCGCGCGCACCGCCCCGGCGACGGCGATCACCGTGGTGATGCCAATCACCGCCAGCAGCAATGTGGCGGCGAACTGCAAAGCACCTGTGAAACGCAATACGTCTTTAAGCCATGTCTCGTGCGTATCCAGGCGCGCACCGGGGGCGGCCGCCGCGATTTTTTTACCCAGCAACGACACCGTATCGCGCGGCGTGCCGGGCTTCAACGTCAGCGATATCAGGCCGGGCAGGGGCATCTGTTCGGGGTCGAGGGCGCTGTCACCCAGCCATGGCTTGACCAGATCATGAATTTCTGCCGCCGTCATTACATGATGCGATTGCACCGACGGATGCGTTTCCAGCACGCTGGCGGCGGCTTTGGCGATATGGGCGACCTCGTCGGGTTTCAGCAGCAGCCCTTCCGCCGTCTGCGCCGCGATCTCGACCGTCATCTTGTCTTCCAGCCCCGACGCCCAGCGCGCGGACATGGCCCCCAGGGCAAAGAATGCCGATAGCGCCAGCACCGCCAGGAACGTCATCAGCCCGATCAGCGTCACCAGAAAGCGCGCGCTGTCATTGCGGTTGAGCGGCAAATCGTAACGGCGTTTGCCCCGGGCCTTGCCCAGCGTGCGTTCGCGTTTGAAGCGGGAGAACAACATCAGAACACGCCCTCCAGCTTCTTGCGCAGGTTCGATCTGGACTCTTCGATCGTCAGATGCCCCTTGGAAAGGATCATGCGCGGATGCGGGAATTTATCCATCAGCATCTGGTTGTGGGTGGCGATAACCAGCGTCGTGCCCATGCGGTTCAATTGCTCGAACAGGCCGAGCAGGCGTTCGCCGATGGCATCGTCGAGATTCCCTGTAGGTTCATCGGCCAGCAGCAGGCGCGGGCGCGCGATGACGGCGCGGGCGATGGCCATGCGCTGCTGCTGCCCGCCTGACATGGTGTGGGGCAACACGTTCATATGATCGCCCAGCCCGACCCATTCCAGCAATTCGCGCACATTGCTTTGTATTTCCTTTTCCGGCTTGCCCGCGATACGCAGGGGCAGGGCGACGTTATCGAACGTGGACATATGATTGAGCAGGCGAAAATCCTGAAACACCACGCCGATACGCTGGCGCAGCTGCACCATCTCCTCGCGCTTCATCTTGTTGACGTTCCGCTCGAACATGGTGACAAGGCCGCGCGTCGGCAGCCGCCCGAGATACATCAGGCTCATCAGCGAGGTCTTGCCCGCGCCGCTGGGGCCGGTCAGAAAATGGAATGAACCGGGCGCGAGCGTGAAGTTGACGTCGCTCAGCACTTCGGGGCCGATCCCGTAACGCAGTCCTACATGCTCGAAACGGATCATGGTGTCGCGACGCTTTCTGGCTGAATTTGTTTAGTCAGCATATAAAGGTAAGCCTGTGATTTCTGATAAGGATTGGCAATCATGCGCGCAATCTCCAGCGCATGGGCGAATTGCTGGCGATCGGAAAATATTCTGGTGATGATAAACAGCTCTTTATCCTTATAACCGCTGTCCTCGATCGCGTTGATGCTTTTGATCACGGCGGGCAGGTCGTTACGCTCCGCCTGAATTTCGGCTGTTTCCGCATAAGCCTTGTTACGCAGGGACGCATTGGTCATCGAGGCCGCCGTCGCCATCGCGCCCGCGTCATCGCCCGCAAACGCCTGCGCCATGCCGATATAGGTCAGCGCGATGGCGTGCGAAGGCGCGTGCGTGATCTTGTCGGCTTCGGCGCGCAGTTGTCTGAACAGCGCATCCTGTTTTCCTTTCGGCAGTTTCAGGGCCGCTGCCGCCATGCCGATGCCGCGAATGGTCATGGCCCGCGTATCCGGCGTTTTGATTTGGGGAATGAGGGCGACCGCTTCATCGACCATGCCCGCCGCCGCCATCAGCTTGGCGGTTTCGCGCCATGTCTGGTCGCGCGCGCTGTCGCCGGGAATGGCGGCGGCCAGACCTTCAAGCGTTCTAATCAGGCAGGGCCTATCCGTCGCCGCGCACGAAGGCGCTTCCTGCTGTGCCATCGCGGGCAGGGCCGTGCATAATGTCAGGGTCAGTAAAACAACCCACAGATTAATTGGCATAACTATGCCTCCGCAGAGATCGCGTCTTGTCGATAAACCAGACCACCTTTATAAATATAAAAGAAGGCGTTTCAAAGACATGCCGCGCAATCGCCTGCGGAAACCCACAAGGCCTTAACGTTCATGATTTTAAATTGCGAAGAATGTCATACGCGTTACCTGCTGCCCACGCATTTGCTGGGCGCGGATGGCCGCCGCGTGCGCTGCACGATTTGCGGGCACGAATGGTTCCAGATCCCCGAGGACGATGAACTCACGCCGGAAACGGCGGGCGACGATGAATATCCGCCGAGTTTTGCCGAAACGCTGTCTCAGGTCGAATTTAGAGATTCTGTAAATGAACCTTTGCCCGACGACCGAATGCTGGCCAGCGACCTGATTCCGCCGGAAAAGAAAAAGCTGTTCCGCCTGCAGCCCGGTACGGGGTGGGGATTGCTGGCGGCGGGGCTGATCGCGCTGGCGATTTTCGCGCTGCTATTGATCTGCCGCGGGCCGGTGATGAAAGTCTGGCCGCCTGCGCTCGCGATTTATGCGCCGCTCGGTCTGGAGCCTCCCGTTCCCGGCGAGGGCCTGGTGTTCGAAGACCTGAAAGCGACGACGTCCTATAACGCGGAAGGCGTCGAAATATTGCGTCTGACAGGGACAGTGCGCAACGTGCGCGGCCATGCGGTGCCTGTGCCGGGCCTGCGTTTCGCCTTGCGCCGCGAGGATGGCAGCGAAGTGGAAACATGGTCGTATCCGCCGCCGGACGCCGACATCCTTGCCGGTGAAACCATCCCCCTGACGGCGACCTATCCGCAGATTGCCGCAGATGTGAAAGAGCTGAACGTCCGCTTTATAGATGAATAAGGGCAAGCGATGAAAAGTAAAATTCTGGCCGTGGCGCTGACCGCGTCCATGATGCCGTCCCTTCCTGCCCATGCTGAAAAAACGCCATTGGACCTGCGTATAGGCGGCTATGTGCGCGGCTATGTCACGCATAACACGCAGGACACGGCGGCGGGCATGTCGGCCCGTCATGTCGATGTCGTGCGTGACACCGAAATTCATTTGAAAGGTGCCGCCACGCTGGATAACGGCGTCAGGATCGGCGCCGTTTTTGAAATCACCGCCGACATTCCCGACGGTAACATCGATAAGTCGTTCATCTATGCCGAGGAAAAATGGGGCCGTGTCGAACTGGGGGCCAATAACGGCGTGGCTTATCTGCTACAGGTCGATGCGCCCGCCGCCGATAGCAATTATGACGGCGCGCGCCAGTATGTGCGGGCGTTGAATTATACGCTGGCCCCGGCAGTATTCGCGCCGTTATCGGGTCATGATCTTGAATATGCGCATGACACGTCGGCCTCGACCGATAAGATCAACTACCTGACACCTGTATTCGGCGGATTTCAGGCAGGCATTTCCTATACCCCCGACACCCAGGCTTCCGCCTTCACCGGGCATCAGGAATCGACCGCTACCTCGCGCGGTCTGAACGGCGTGAACACCGATCATGTCGCGGGCGCATACGGCAGCGCATGGGATGTGGCGGCCCGCTACGAAACGGAAATAGATGAGCTGGAATTGCTCGCGGGCGCGGGCTACGTCCATGTCGATCTTGAGAATGCGGATCCCGGAGAAAGCGACCTCGATTCATGGAACGCGGCTGCCGCTCTGAATTATCAGGGCTGGGGAGTCGGCGTTTCCTACACGGAAAACGATAATGGCCGCCGCGTGGATACGGACACGAAAATCCTTGTCGCCGGAGCGGATTACAGCACGGGCGCCTGGAAATTCGGCGCGTCATGGTATGGCCGCACCGATGAAAATTTTGCGGGCGGCGCGGCGTTGGACACGGACCGCTATTCCGCTGGCGCAGGTTACACTTACGGCCCCGGCATGAGCCTGCGCGGTTCCGTGCATCATATCGATCATGAAGTCGGCACGGCAGACATGAACGCCACGACCTTGCTGCTGGGCACGCAGGTAAGTTTCTAGAAATTTTTTCTCGTCATTCTTTTCCCTGTTCCTTAGAGAGAGGGCAGAGTGAGAGAGCTTTGCTTAAAACTGCTGCATCAGGCGGCGAAAATATTCCAACTCGTAATCCGGGCGCTGTAATTCACCGGACTGGCGGCGCAGCTTGTCGAGAATTTCGCGCACTTTTTTCCGCTCGGCTTCGTCGGGAATTTTGACGCGGGAAGAGGGCAGCCATGACGGACCGTCGCCGTCATCCATCGGGCGGCCCAGCGGATCGAGACGGGGCGATCCGCCGCCCATCGAAAGCGCCATCATCTTCTTGAGTTGTTGTGCCAGCTGTTCGCTCATCTGGTCCATGGCTTCTTTCAGGTAACGGATGGCTTCTTCCTGATGCGGAACCGATAAATCGGGCCGGTTATCGCCAAGCTGGTTCGACGATCCGCGCATCTCCAGTTCGGCCTTGCCCATATTAGGGGGGATGCCGCCAAGTTCGGCATCCGTATCCTGCATCAGCTTGCCCAGAACGAAGCGCAGCGCTTCCTGTTCGTTCTTATTTTGCGACGTATCGATGCCCGGCGTCGGCGGTACGACGGGAACCTTCGGCGCGGGTGGCGGCAAAGAATCATCTCCGAACAGGTTTTTCAGCGTCTCCGGATCGATCGGCAGCGTTTCGCCATAGCTTTGCGGTCGCGGCGTCTCGCCCGTGCTTTCCGCCTGTTTCTGCGTCTGTGCCAGCAGTTGTTCCTGCTTCTCGATCAGCTTTTGCAATTCGCCGATGGCCGCCATCTTGAATTTCATGTCCTTGGGCATTTCCATCTTGCCGTTGCCTTGATTCATGGCATCCATCATCTGCTGCAATTTTGAAAGCAGCTCGCGGGCGGCATCCTTGTTCCCCGCCATGGCCTGCGCGGTAAGCTCGTCAAGGAAATTTTGCAAATCGTCGGGATTCAGCACGCCCGCCAGCATTTCCGGCGGTACTTCCATGACCTCGCCTTCGGCCATCTGCTTTTGCATCTCGCGAACCATTTCCTGGAAGTAATGCGCCATGGCTTCGCGGAATTCATCCAGCGCGCGATTGATCTCTTCCTGCGTGGCGTTCGGATTGTTCAGCGTCTGCTCCAGCTTGCGTTGTGCATTGCGCATGTCGCGGACCGCCATCGCCAGATTGCCGTCCTCGATCTGAATCGCCGTGTCCCAGAGCTGCGCGATGATGGCGCGGATACTGTCGATGCTCGGGTCGTAGACCAGTCGCGCCGACATGGTTTTCAGCGAAAGAAAAACGATGGGATGGCCGTTATAGCTGCCGGGCGCGATCATGATATCGAACAAATCCTTGGCGACATTGGCCGCGGCGGCTTCCGGCGTACGGATCAGGCGCTTGCGCAATGCGATCAGCTTGCGCGCGGTCGGGTGCTGGAAGGTGCGTTCCGGCAACGTGGTGTGAATAGGGGGCAACACGGCGGTCTGCTTCTTGTGGTCGAGGGCTGTCAGTTCGATCACCACCGGCAAGCCCGCCCACGGATGCCATGCCAGATCATAGACGGGCTTCAACTCCATTTCGGTATCCGGCGGGCTGACGACGGCGCGAACATCCTCGACTTCCGTGCCCAGCGGTTCATCCTTGATCGTGTCGTCAAGCCGTACATGCATAATCAGGTCGTTGACGCTGTAATCGTCGCGGACCTTCAGGCTCAGCTGCATCTGGCCTTTGTCGATGGTCTGCGGCTCCTCGGCCAGCGCGATGGAGGGCGGCATATCCGGCACGAAATGAAAAGGAATGCGCGCGCGTGTGAAACCCATCTGCCGCACTTCGATGCTGTCATGTTCGCCAAACGCAGGCGTAAGTGCAAAGGCCAGCGACCAGTTTTTTTCATCGGCATGTACCATGTCTATGCGGTGATCGCCGATTATGACATAGGGCGCGCCGATGCCGCGCGTCGCCTGAATCTTAATCTGGCTGCCATCGGGAATGGAAACGCTCTGATCATGCTTGCCGCTGCCCTGAAGGATAACCTGCCCCTGACCGGTATATTCCGGCGCGGTGATCCAGACCATGATGCTTTTATCGACCTTTTTCTCGATCATGCCATAGAACGGATTGAAGCCAAGATGAATGCGCTCTTTCCACGCCGGGCCGGCGACGATCACGCCGATAATGACCACCAGCACCACCAGCACGCGGAACGCCAGCGGGTCCTGCGTCGCGAGGATAGGGCGCGGCCACGGGGTTTTGAGCTTATGAACCGTGGCCAGCGCCCGCGACTTGCCGCGCGACCATAATGTGCGGGCGTCATGTTCTTCCGGATTGGCAAGCCTGTCCTGCAGGGCGGTCAGCGGACGGTGTGTCAGCGCGCTTGTGGCTTCCAGCCTTTTATCGATCTCGCGGCGCCGGGGGAAGTGAAAGCGGCGGCCATCGCGCCAGAACAGCCATAAAAGGCCGATAGCATAAACCGCCAGCGAGCCGATAGTCCCGGCCTTGCCCGCGACCGCCGGAATTTGCAGCAGCCAGAGTCCGATAAACAGGATATTCCACAAGGCCACGCGCCAGAAAGCGGTAACGGCGTTTTCAAGTGTCAGTACCAGACCTGCCTGCAAACGCTTGCGCGCCAGACGGTCGTAGAGGGGACGGCTTTCATATTTATCGGGTTCACGGTTCACAATATAGAGAGTCTAGTCTTCTGGAAGAAAATTACCACTGCGGAATGATTTCCTCCGCCAGTATATCCCGAATGTTCTCGCGTGGACGCACCACCAGAAACTGGCCGTTCCGGGTCATGATTTCAGCGGGCAGGGCGCGGGTATTATAGCGGCTGGCCATGACGAATCCGTAAGCGCCGGACGCCATGATCGCCAGCAGATCGCCCGCCTCCACCGGGGGAATGGCCCTGTCACGGGCAAAAGTGTCCCCTGTCTCGCACACCGGGCCGACGATATCGAACGGCGCCGCCGCGCCGGGGCGGGGGCTGACCGGGCGAATAGGGTGGAACGCGTCATACATCGCCGGACGTACCAGATCGTTCATTCCGGCGTCGAGAATCAGGTACTGGCGCCGCCCGGCTTTCTTGACATAGGTCACGCGCGTCAGCAGCACCCCCGCATCGCCCACAAGCAGACGGCCCGGTTCCAGAATGACGCGCGCCTGCAACGGATGAATAATGTCGCGGATCAGTTTCGCATAGCTGTCAAGGCAGGGCGCGCTTTCTTGCTCATAGATAATGCCAAGCCCGCCGCCGAGGTCGAGCGATTTCAGCGGCAGCCCCTGATCCAGCAGGTGCCGCGCGAAAGCGGCGGTCTTTTTAAAGGCTTCGGCGAACGGCGCCAGCGTCGTCAACTGCGATCCGATATGAACGCTCAGGCCCTGCACATCGATATGCTGCGCGGCAGCGGCGGCTTTATAAAGCCGTTCGATATCAGCCAGCGGCAGGCCGAATTTATTTTCTTCCTTGCCCGTAGTGATCTTGGCGTGGGTCTTGGCATCGACGTCGGGATTCATGCGGAACGCGATCCGCGCGGTCGCGCCCAGATTCTGCGCCAGCAACAGTATCCGCTCATATTCCGGTTCCGATTCGATATTGATCTGCGCGACTCCCTCGCGGATCGCCGTTTCAAGATCGGCGTCGCTTTTGCCCACGCCGGAAAAAACGATTTTATCGGCGGGAATACCGGCGGTACGCGCCCGCTGCAATTCACCGCCCGATACGACGTCGGCGCCCAGCCCATGACCCGCCAGATGTTTCAACACGCCCAGATTGCTGTTGGCCTTGCAGGCATAGGCGATCAGCGGTTGCGCGTCGGCGGGCAGGGCGGCCTGCAACGCCGCTTGCAGACGCGTGACGTTTTCATCCATGCGCCCGGTGCTATAGACATAGCAGGGTGTGCCGCATGTGGCCGCGACATCGGCCAGCGATACACCGTCGGAAAGCAATACGCCGTCTTTTTCAAAAAATCCCGATGACATGTCTATTGCGGATCGTTAGCCGGGTCAGGATAGGTGCGGGGGAAGCTGGTATCTTCCGAGCCCGGGGGCGGCGACAGGCGCGCCGGCTTGACCCCGCACCCCGCCAGCAGGATGGACAACATCCCGGCAAGAACGATATAAACGGGAATGAAACGGACGGAATAAAGTCTGCGCATGATGGCTCCGGCTTGGGGGTCGCTCAACAGATTGGCACATTTTAACATGCAAAAGAACCTGCTGCGTTTTTTTATCATCAGTAGCGTGATCGGCGCCACCACGATATTGCTGGCTTTTCTGCTGACCAGCCTGTTTTCGCAGGGGGTGGATGATCGGCGGCAGAGCGCCGCGGGCCTTGTAAGCGTAACTGAAAATGAAACCCAGCCGCCTTTGGCCCTGAAGAACATGAAGGGCGAGGATGTCGATCTCGGGCAAATTCAGGGCGGCAAGACACTGCTTATCAATTATTGGGCCACATGGTGCCCCCCCTGTATTACCGAAATCCCCTCACTGATGCAGGTTCGGGCGCTGCGCCAGTCGGATAAGTTCGATGTCGTGTTCGTTTCTCTCGATTTTCCAAAAAACCCCGAGGCGCTGCGTGAGCAGATGAAACGCATCGGGCTCGACCATATCGACACATTATATATGTCCGATGCCCGCCAGTGGTCGTCGCTGCAAGGCCGGGGCCTGCCGATTACCGTTCTGGTGGCGCCGGATGGCCGGATTTTATCCCGTTTCGTCGGCGGCATGGACTGGATGAGCGAAGCCGGGGCGGATTTTCTTAAAAACGCGCCCTAAGCGCCGCTCCGGTGGATAAAGACCCCGCAAAGCGGGGGCATTAAAGATTTTTTCGCTCTTTATGTTCGATACTGAATAACCTACTGTGTTTCTGTGTAATTATTCTTTCAGATAAGTGACTTATGGACACAAACTCTCCCTTGGATGCCTACGCCGACAGCGGCTTGCCGCGTGCTTCGCAGGCCCAGCTTGATGAAATCGCCGATCTGCACAAGCGTTTCATGGAGGGGCGTATCGGTGGCCGCCGCGCCATCATCCGCAAGACCAATCTGGCGGGCCTGTCTCTGAAAGAGCGCGATATGCGTCAGGCCGATTTCAGCGGCTGCATCATGGAGGGCATGGATTTGTCGTCCGCCAATTTCCGCGAAGCGACTTTGTATGCCTGCGACCTGAGCAACGCCAACCTGAACAAGACGGTTTTCGTGCGCGCCGATTTGCGCGGCGCGCGTATTGAAAGCGCCGATCTGGCAGGGGCCAATCTCGATAATGCCGATTTACGCGCGGGCGCGCTTTCGACGGACGGTTCATACGTCGCCAGCCAGAACGTGAACTTCCGCGGCGCGAACCTTGCGGGCGCGCGCCTGTCCGGCTCGCTCGCCAGCAGCGCCGATTTTTCCGATGCAATCATGTCCAAGGTCAATCTGACCGGGGCCGACCTGCGTAACGCCCGTTTTGAAGGGGCGGACCTGACCGAAGCCGAAATCAAGGGCGCGCAGTTCAACGGCGCGAACATGAAATCCACCATCCTGACAGGCGTGCATATCGAGGATATCCGCCGCAGCGGCGTCGATCTGACCATGACCATCACCGATGAGAACGTGGGCAAGTCGCTGCAAAACCTGGAACAACCGCTGGCGACTTTAATCAAGGAGCATCGCGCCTGGGTGTCCAGCGTCGGCGCCGAGGGCAAGCAGCTTGACCTCAGCGCTTTCGATTTGCGCATCCTCCTCTCCCTCGCCGGTGAAAAACTGACGGCGCTGAAAGCGGTAAGCGCGCGCTGGTGCGGCATGGACCTGACGGACATTCAACTGCAAAGCGCCGTGCTGGATCAGTCCGATTTCCGCAGCTGCTTCCTGCGCGGCGGCGATTTCCGCGCTTCCAGTATGCGCGGCGCGCGTTTCAGTCACGCCGATATGCGCAACGCCGATTTCAGCCCGCTATTCTTCGAAGCCAACGGCCAGAAACAGGCCAGTTCCTGCGATCTGTCTGAATCAAATATGCGCTACGCCAACTGCGCCGGCGGGCGCTATAAAATGGCGAAATTCAACGGCGCCGACCTGAGCTACGCCGATTTCAGCAATACCGACCTGACCGAAGCCGATTTCACAGGCGTCAAAATGGACGGCACGAAATTCGCGGGCGCAAAAATAGACGGCGCGAAATTCGACGGCGAACCGCCAGCCGTCTAGGTTCAGGGCTCATGAATTCCAGAAAATAAAGAATCAAAACACAACGCCCTTGCACAAGCCGTCATCCCGAGCACAGCCGAGGGATCTATCTCTGCTTAAACTTGATAAGATCCCTCGGCTGCGCTCGGGATGACGGTATGAGTTGGATTTCGTTGTGATCATAAATCCATCATTAATGAGTCCTGAGCCTGGTATTCTGCGGCATCAATGTTATTTTGATGTCATCCACGCCAGAAAGAAGAACAGCAGGGCCAGCCCTTGCAGCGATACGCGCAGCTGCATCAGGCGGTTGCCGTATTTCTTGTTGAAATCGCCGCCGCGTGTCATGGCATACAGGCCCAGTCCCAGCGATGCCACGACGGCGAGCATGGAAACGACCATCATGATGACGAAGATATTGCTCATTTACTTTCTCTCCTTATTCTCAAATTGTCATCCCGAGGGCTTCGCTGCGCCCGTGATGACGGGCAGGAATTATTTTTTCTCCGCGACCATGAAATAATTCACATCGAGATCGCTGTCACTGATTTCAAATTCATTCCTGAACGGATTCAGGCGCAGACCCTTGATCGTCCGGGGCGTAGCACCCGCGCGGCGCAGGGCCGCTGCCAGTTCGGCGGGGCGCAGGAATTTCTTCCAGTCATGCGTACCGGCGGGAACCCAGCGCAGGATATATTCCGCGGCCACAATGCCGAGGGCAAAGGATTTGGGCGTCCGGTTCAGCGTTGAGAAAACAACCAGCCCCCCCGGCCTGCAAAGACCCACAACTTCATCCACAAACTTATCCACAGACGCCACATGCTCGACAATCTCCAGTGCCAGCACCACGTCATACTGGCCTTTCAGGCTGTCTGTGCTTTCGACCAGATAATCAATGATCAGGCCGCCAGCCTGGGCATGTTTGCGGGCTGCATCGATCGCCACTTTGTCGGCATCGATCCCGGTAACGGTCGCGCCCATGCGTGCCAGCGGTTCGGTTACCAGCCCGCCGCCGCAGCCGACATCGAGAATCTTAAGGCCCCTGAGAGGAGAAAGCGTATCGGTTTCACGTTCGTAATGCGCCGTAACCGCATCGCGGATGAATTTCATCCGTACAGGATTCAGGCGGTGCAGGGGGGCGAAGGGGCCGCTTTCATCCCACCAGCGGTCTGAATCCCTGGCGAAATGGGAAATTTCATCCGGATCGACGGTGCTGCGTTTGCTTTTGGCCATTAAATCGCCCCCAGAATCTTATTTGCGTTTGTCGAGAGTG
>CAKTCH010000008.1 GCA_934538895.1 uncultured Alphaproteobacteria bacterium | reverse complement strand
AGCCAAAACACCGGAAAAGCGCATCGTTTACCTGTCGGCTGAAAAATTCATGTATCAGTTCGTCAAGTCGCTGCGCGCGAAAGACATGATGAGTTTCAAGGAAGCTTTCCGCTCGGTCGACGTCCTGATGATGGACGATATCCAGTTCATCAGCGGCAAGGAACAGACGCAGGAAGAATTCTTCCATACCTTCAACGCGCTGGTCGATCAGAACAAGCAGATCGTGATTTCCGCCGACAAGGCGCCATCCGACCTGCTGGGCCTTGAGGAGCGCCTGCGCTCCCGGCTGGCGTGGGGGCTGGTGGCGGATATCCAGCCCAGCACCTATGACCTGCGCCTGGGCATTCTTGAATCCAAGCGCGCGTTGCTGAACGCGGACATTCCGGGTGCGGTGCTTGAATTCCTCGCGCTGAAAGTGACGTCGAATATTCGCGAACTGGAGGGCGCGCTGAACCGTATCGTCGCCCATGCCGATGTGACCAAGCAACTGATTACGCTGGAATCCACGCAGGATGTCCTGCAAGATCTGCTGCGCGCGCATGATCGCCGCATCACCATCGATGAAATCCAGCGCAAGGTGGCGGAGCATTACAATATCCGCCTGCAGGATATGCACTCCGCGCGCCGCGCGCGCAATGTGGCGCGTCCGCGTCAGGTGGCGATGTATCTGGCGAAGCAGCTGACCGCGCGTTCCCTGCCGGAGATTGGCCGTAAATTCGGCGGGCGCGACCATACCACGGTGATGCACGCCGTGCGCAAGATCGAGGAACTGATGGTGGACGACACCCAGATCGCGCAGGATGTCGAAATCATCCGCCGGGCGCTGACGGGCTGATCGACTTTCGGTTATGAAATTTGCAAGGGCCGGCGGTATATCTCCGGCCCTTGTTCTCTTTACCTGTGGATCAGGTGGAAAAACCCCGGAAAACCGCAAGATTCCGCTTTTTCCGAAAATCGCCCGTGCTATAAATAAGCTATTCAGGAACCATTATTTAGCCGGATTACGGGGGATTTCCCATGAAGCTGACCATTGAACTTGCCGCCCTTATGCGCTCTTTGAACCATGTGCAGAGCGTCGTCGAGCGCCGGAACACTATTCCCATCCTGTCGAACGTGTTGCTGAAGGCCGATGGTGACAGCCTCTCCATGACGACCACCGACATGGATCTCGAAATCAATGAATCCGTGGCCGCGAAAGTGGAGCGTCCGGGCGCGACGACCGCGCCGGCGCACACGCTGCATGACATCGTGCGCAAGCTGCCCGACGGCGCCGAGGTGACGCTGGAGGTTGATGCTTCCGGTAATTCCATGACGGTGAAGGCGGGGCGCTCGACCTTTAAACTCTCCTGCCTGCCGACCAGCGATTTCCCGGAGATCGGCAATACGCAACTGCCGTCCAGCTTCGCGATTCCGGCGGCGGAGCTGCGCAACCTGATCGACCGCACCAAATTCGCGATGAGCACGGAAGAAACGCGCTATTATCTGAACGGTATTTACGTGCACGCTGTGGATGTCGACGGCAACAAGGTGTTGCGCGCCGTGGCGACCGACGGTCACCGCCTCGCCCGTTTTGAAATGCCGCTGCCGGAAGGTTCCGACGGGATGTCGGGTGTGATCGTGCCGCGCAAAACCATCAACGAACTGCGTAAATTGCTGGATGAGGCCGCCGATTCGATCAAAGTCAGCCTGTCGGAAAGCAAGATCCGCTTCTCGTTCGATCATATCGAACTGACATCGAAGCTGATAGACGGCACGTTCCCGAACTATGAACAGGTCATCCCGACCAAGAACGACAAGGTCGTGGAAGTGAACGCGAAAGTGTTCAGTAAAGCGATCGACCGCGTTTCGACCATTTCCGACGGCAAATCCCGCGCGGTAAAAATCGCCCTTAACGGCAAGACCATGACGCTCTCGGCTAATTCGCCGGAGGCGGGCAGCGCGACCGAAGACCTGGAAGTCAACTCCAACGACAATATGGAGATCGGTTTCAACGCGCGTTACCTGCTGGATATTACCAGCCAGCTGGAAGGCGACGGTTGCCGCATTACGCTCGCGGATTCGGCTTCGCCAACCATCATTCAGGATGCGGCAGATTCTTCCGCGCTGTATGTCTTGATGCCGCTGCGTGTCTGAGCGGAGAATGAATGTGACTAAAAAGGCATAGAAGAAATTCTATGCCTTTTTTAATTAAGAAAATTTTGAATATGTATGCCTATAGTTTAAGATTAACGGCGTGCCTCAGGATACTACGGGGCGTCTCCGGGAGATCGTGTCTCCACACAAACAGCTTCCCCTCGCCTGTTAATCCCTTCCGGCCCACCAGCAGCGTGAAATTTTTTGCCGTTCCGGCGACGGTGTAGTCGGTGAATTGCTTTTTAAGCGCGGAAGGCGGTTCAGAGCTATCAGGAGACATATCTGTATAGGCAATGACTTCACCGTTATCGCCCAGTGCCGCCATGACAGGCTCTTCGTTCTCGGAGTGGAGTGCATTGAAATTACGTAGATTCGCGGCGCGGGACGCAGAATAGAAGAATGTATTTACGGTCATAACAGTCCTCGTGTTCGTAAGCATTAATAATGGGGCGTGAGTATCATTTTTGTTATAAAAATACAAATTTTAATCCTGATGCTGTTCCGAATTTTTGCATTTTTCCTGTAAAATGAAGGGGTTCTGCGATGCTTATTTTAATCCGCCGCCGCATTTGGAACCTTGATTGGGAGCTGCGGAGCATGACGGCCAGATGCTTTTTTAGTTATGGGTCGTATCAGTATGCCTTAATTGACCCGGTTGCGAGGGGGTGATGTGAAATGAGAAATTGTATCATTTATCTGATCGGCTTTATCGGCGTCGGCAAGCTGACGACGGCCAGAGAGATTTGCCATCAGGATCAAAGCTTTCGCTTATTTGACAACCACGCCGCCAATAATGTGATTTTTTCGCTGGTGCGCGACGGGCAAAAGCCGCTGCCCAAGGGCGTTTGGGGCAGTATTCATCAGGTGCGGGCAGCCATGTATGACGCGATCGTCAATGTTGCGCCGCGTGATTATAATTATGTCCTGACCAATGCGCTGGTGCAGGATGATGCGGGCGATCATCGGGTCTATAAAAGCGTGCAGGATATGGCCGGGAAACGCGGCAGTCATTTCCTGCCGGTGCGGCTGCTGTGTAACGAATTCGAGAATAAAAGCCGCATCGCTTCGCCCGCGCGTGAGGCGCAGCAGAAGAAAACGACTTCCGACGGCGTTTCGGCGTGGCATCGGGGGCGGGTTTTGATCCCCGATCATCCACATACCATGTCGATCGATATTTCAAACAGTGCGCCTGCGGATACGGCGGCGAAAATTCTGGCTCGGGCGGCGCTTATTTGTGGTTAAATGACATATGGCCTTTATTCGTTCGCTCCAGCTTCATCATTTTCGCTGTTATGACAGTGCGTGCCTTGATGGTTTGACATCGGGGGTCGTGGTGCTGACCGGGCCGAACGGGGCGGGGAAAACCAATGTGCTGGAGGCGGTTTCGCTGCTTTCGCCGGGGCGCGGCTTGCGGGGCGCCAAAATTATCGAGATGCAGCAGCGTGACGGCGCGGCGCCCTGGGCGGTATCGGCGGAAGCGGAAACTCATTATGGACCGGTGCGCATCGGCACGGGGCTGGATGCGGGCAGTACGGTTGAAAAACGCATCGTCCGGATCAACGGCGAGACGGCGAAGGCGCAGACGGCGCTGGCCGAATATCTGGCTTGCGTATGGCTGACGCCGCAAATGGACCGGTTGTTCATCGAGGGTTCGTCCGCGCGGCGCAAATTCTTCGACCGCCTGATTTTTGCATTCGATCCCGGCCATGCGGGGCGGGTGACGCGGTATGAAAACGCGATGAGCCAACGCTCGAAAATCCTGCGCGAGAACGAGCGGCCCGACCCTGTGTGGCTCGACGGTCTGGAAGCGCAGATGGCGGAAACAGGCGTGGCGATCGCGGCGGCCCGCACGGAATTTCTGCATATTTTACAGGCGGCGTGCGACCGCGGCGCTGTGACGGAAACCCTTTTCCCCCGCGCTTTCATGGCGTTGCGCGGCACGATCGAGGAATTGCTGGCGCGAGCGCCCGCGCTCGAAGTCGAGGATATGTTCCGCTATCAGCTGCGCGATTCCCGCAATGTGGATGCACGCACGGGCGGAGCGGCCACGGGGCCGCACAAATCCGATCTGGCTGTCACTTATGCGGTCAAGGACATGCCCGCCGAACAATGTTCGACGGGGGAGCAAAAGGCGCTTCTGATCGGCATGACGCTGGCGCACAGCCGCTTGATGGCGGCAGAGCGCGCCGCGCCGCCGGTCCTGCTGCTGGATGAGGTGGCGGCGCATCTGGATGAAAATCGCCGGGCGGCGCTTTACGATATCCTGCTGGGGCTGGGCGGGCAGGTCTGGATGACCGGGACCGATGCGCTTTTATTCGATGCTCTGGGTACAAAGGCGCACTTCTTCCATGTCGAGAAAAGCCGGTTGCAGCAGCGTGGCACGGCAGCGGCGGCCTGATAAATTCGCTCTTTATAACTATCTGATTTTTCATGATAATTTAGGCTGGGAAAACGGTCGAAAACGCGCTTTTTACGGTGCTTTTTTTATGGGCGGATGCTATAAAAAATGACCTCTTAAACTATATTATTTTTTTGCAAGCAAACGTATCCGAAACATGTCTGAAATGGCCCAGCGCGTAACCGATTCCGAACAACTCGAAGCCCAGAAAGCGGCTGCTGCCGCCTATGGCGCCGATTCCATTAAAGTGCTGCGCGGGCTCGACGCTGTGCGCAAGCGCCCGGGCATGTATATCGGCGATACGGATGACGGTTCGGGCCTGCATCACATGGTGTACGAGGTCGTCGATAACGCGATCGATGAATCGCTGGCGGGGCATTGCGACCGTATAGACGTCGTCATCAATAACAACGGTTCCGTCACCATTCGCGACAATGGCCGCGGCATTCCGGTGGATATTCACAAGGAAGAAGGCGTTTCCGCCGCTGAAGTGATCATGACCCAGCTGCACGCGGGCGGCAAGTTCGACCAGAACTCCTACAAGGTTTCCGGCGGCTTGCACGGCGTCGGCGTCTCGGTCGTGAACGCGCTGTCCGAATATCTGGATCTGAAAATTCACCGTCAGGGTCAGGTCTGGGAAATGCGTTTTCGCCACGGCGAGGCCGAGGCGCCGCTGAAAGCTGTCGGTGATATGGCGCCGGGTCAGCGTACTGGCACGGAAGTAACTTTCCTGCCGTCGCCTGAAACTTTCACCATGACCGCATTCGACTTTACCACGCTGGAGGACCGCCTGCGCGAACTGGCGTTCCTGAATTCGGGCGTGAATATCTTCCTGCGCGACGACCGCGAGGACCCGTACAAGGAAGTGAACTTCCATTTCGACGGCGGCATTGAAAGCTTCGTCAATTACCTGAACCGCAACAAGACGCCGCTCGGGAAGAAGCCGGTTCATATTACCGCTTTCGATGAAACCGCCGGTATCACCGTGGAATGCGCGCTGGAATGGACGGATGTTTATCATGAATCGATGCTGTGCTTTACCAACAACATCCCGCAGCGCGACGGCGGCACGCACCTTCAGGGCTTTCGTAACGCGCTGACCCGCGTATTGATGAAATACGCGGAAGAAGAAGGGTTGCTGAAAAAAAATAAAGACCTGAAGCTTTCGGGCGAGGATATGCGCGAAGGGCTGACCTGCGTTTTGTCCGTGAAAGTGCCCGATCCGAAATTTTCCTCGCAGACGAAAGACAAATTGGTGTCTTCGGAAGTGCGCCCGGTCGTTGAGGCGGCAATTGCCGAGCATTTAAGTACATGGCTGGGTGAAAACCCGGCGGATTCCCGGCGCGTGGTCGGCAAGATCATCGAGGCTGCCACCGCGCGCGAGGCCGCGCGCAAGGCGCGGGATCTGACGCGCCGCAAAGGCATCATGGATATTTCCAGCCTGCCGGGCAAGCTGGCGGATTGTCAGGAGCGCGATCCGGCGAAATCCGAATTGTTCATCGTCGAGGGTGACTCGGCGGGCGGCTCGGCGAAGTCGGGCCGTCACCGCAAATCGCAGGCGATTTTGCCGTTGCGCGGTAAAGTGCTGAATGTCGAGCGCGCGCGTTTTGACAAGGTGCTTAGTAATAACGAGTTAGGCACGCTGATCACGGCGCTCGGCACCAGCATCGGCAGCGAAGAATTCAATATCGAGAAAATTCGCTATCACAAAATCATTATCATGACCGATGCTGACGTCGACGGTTCGCACATTCGTACGCTGCTGCTGACGTTCTTTTATCGCCATATGCCGGAAGTGATCACGCACGGTTATCTCTATATCGCGCAGCCGCCGCTTTACAAGGTGAAGCGCGGTAATTCGGTAGAGCTGTATCTGAAAAACGACGCGGCGCTGGAAGATTATCTGATCGACGCGGCGCTCGGTGACGAGGTTATTCTCAATATCGGCCCGAAAACATATAGCGGCGAAGAACTGCGTGAGTTGCTGGTGAAAACCCGCGCGGTGAAATCGAGCATTCAAACCTTGGTTACGCGCGTGGGCAATCGCGCCGTGGTGGAGCAGGCGGCGATCGTCGGCGCATTTGACGATACGATCTTTGCCGATGTGAAGCGTGGTGAGGAATTGGCCGGGAAACTGGCTGCACGTATGAACGCGCTGGCGGATAAGCGCGAGCAAGGCTGGCGCGGCGAATTTATACCTGTGGGCGGTTACATGTTCACTCGTACGTTGCGCGGCGTGAAAGAAACCGTGCGCATTCCGGTGGAATCGTTGCGTTCGACCGAAGCGGTGCGTCTCAATAACAACCGCGATTGGTTGACCGAGAGTTTCTCGGAAGATATTTCCAAGATCAGCAACAAAGACGGCACCAAGGTGCTGGCTGATGTGCAGGGGCCATCCAGCCTTTACGATGCCGTGCAGACGGTTGGCCGCAAGGGTTTGCAGATCCAGCGCTATAAAGGTCTTGGTGAAATGAACCCGGAACAGCTGTGGGAAACCACGCTCGATCCGGCGGTGCGTACATTGTTGCAGGTGAATATCAAGGACGCGGAAAAATCAAACGAGATATTCTCGACTCTCATGGGCGACATCGTCGAACCGCGCCGCAAATTCATTCAGGATAACGCGTTGAAGGTTTCCAATCTGGACGTGTAACTATGAGCGTCTCGATGGAGAATTACCAATGGGCGGCTTTAGTGCCAGAGTTTCTTGTCTCTGATATCCGGAAGAGCCTCGATTTTTGGTGTAATGTTCTTGGATTCCGTGTTGTTTTTGACAGGATGGAGAACAATTTCGCTTATCTTGATTATGGTTCAGCGCAAATTATGCTTGATCAGCGTAGCGGGAACTGGGAAATCGGGGCGATGGAGCAACCCTTTGGTCGCGGTATCAATTGTCAGATTGAAACGAATGAGCTTGATGCAATAAAGGCGCGTTTGCTGGCTAAGGATTGGCCTATATATGAAGAGCGTGAGAAGTGGTATCAAACTGGCGATGAGAAAAGCTTCTGCCGTGAAATCCTTGTACAGGATCCGGATGGATATCTGATCCGTTTTATTATGGTCGAGATTACTCAACAGGAATCATTATAATGTCTTCACTCCTTCACATGTTATCACAAATCGTCGGTGAAGTTTTTGTTAGTCTTAATCTGCCCGCGGAGCTGGGCGCGGCGCGTGTTTCTGACCGTCCTGATCTGGCGCAGTTTCAATGCAATGGCGCGATGGCGGCGGCAAAACAGGCCAAGAAGAATCCACGCATGGTCGCGGAAGAGGTTGTAGCGAAACTTGCGGCCAACCCGCTTTTTTCCAAGGTGGAAATCGCCGGGCCGGGTTTTATTAATCTGGATATTACGGATGATATGCTGGCAGGGCATCTAACCGGTATTTCTAAAGACGATCGTTGCGGTGTTGAACCGCTGGCGCAGGGTGAAACGGTGGTGCTTGATTATGGCGGGCCGAATATTGCCAAGGCTATGCATGTCGGGCATTTGCGCGCCAGTATCATTGGCGACACCTTGCGCCGGATAATGAAGTTTGGCGGCTATAAAACCCTTGGCGACGTGCATATGGGTGATTGGGGTACGCAGATAGGCATGGTCATCAGCGAGATGGCGGTGCGCCATCCTGATTGGCCGTATTTTGACGAAGCTCATCAAGGGCCGTATACGGAAAAATCGCCGTTCGATATGGCGGAGCTGGAAGAAGTTTACCCGGCGGCGTCGAGAATCTGCAAGGAAGACGAATTCCGCATGGAGCAGGCGCGTCAGGCGACTGTTGCGTTGCAAAATGGGCGTGCGGGTTACCGGGCGTTGTGGCAGCATATTGTTAATGTCTCGATCGAATCGATGAAAGAGAATTTCAATTCCCTGAATGTCGAATTCGACCTGTGGAACGGTGAATCCAGTGTACATGATTTGATCGCGCCGATGGCGGATAGACTGAAGGCTCAAGGATATGCCGTTATCGATGACGGCGCGCTGGTGGTGCCTGTCAAAAAGAACGACGATCAGAAAGAGATACCGCCGCTTATCCTTTATAAGCGCGACGGCGCGGTGATGTACGGCACCACCGATCTGGCGACGATTGTCGAGCGTATGGATCTTTATAAGCCATCGAAGATTATTTATGTCGTCGATCAGCGTCAGAGCCTGCATTTCGAGCAAGTGTTCCGCGCGGCGCGTTTGTCGGGGATTGCTCCTGCCGCTGTCGAGTTGACTTTCGCGGGTTTCGGCACGATGAACGGTACAGACGGCAAGCCGTTCAAAACCCGTGAGGGTGGTGTTTTGCGCCTTGAGGATTTAATCGCCATGGGGCGTGAGAAGGCGCAGGCGCGTCTGGACGAAGCAGATCTGGCCAAAGACGTCGCACCGGAAGAGCGTCAGGAAATTGCGCAGATGGTGGGGATCGCGGCGATCAAATTCGCCGATTTGCAGAACCAGCGTCAGGCAGATTATGTTTTCGATCTCGACCGCCTGACCAGTTTCGAGGGTAAGACCGGGCCTTATATTTTGTATCAGGCTGTGCGGATTAAATCGTTGCTGCGCAAATCCGGGGCGATTGATGAAACAGCGCCGTTCGTGTTGCGGGATGGCGATCGCGCACTGGCGCTTTTGATGACGCAGCTGCCGGAAGTGTTTGCAATCGCGCTCAAGAATTATACGCCGCATGTGCTGTGCGAATATGCCCATCGTCTGGCGCAGGAATTCAGCAGTTTCTACGGCAACTGCCATATTCTTTCGGAATCCGACGATGCGCTGAAGGCCAGCCGTTTACAGCTTTGCCGCATGGCGCTGGCGCAACTGGTGTTGCTGACGGGGCTGATGGGGATCGATATTCCGGAACGGATGTAATCTGTAGGCGTGGGAAGCCTTTATGATTCGTATTTATGAGATCCGGCTGTCGAAGCAGGTGAGAGATGCCGGAGAATGACAGAAAATCTTAAAGTTATCTTGCAGTTGAGAATCGCAAAACTCCAGGCCCAGGACTCATTCATTCTAGGAAATAAAGAATCTGAATACGGCGGGTACAACGATCACGACGAAATCCGACTCAATACCGTCATCCCGAGCGCAGCCGAGGGATCTGACCCGGTTTAAGCTTGATAAGATCCCTCCGCTCAGGATGACAAGCTTGTGCAAGGGCGTTGTGATCGTTGTGTGCGCCGTGTTCATAAATTGATCATTAACGAGTCCTGTGCCTAACGGGCGTGCAGCGTGTTATAGTAGTATGACTGCTTTGCTGGCGGGGTGCAGGGCAGCGCACCTTCGCAGAAGCAGCCTGATACCGGCTGGTGGCTGGTGCTGCTGAAGGAAATCGCCGCGCCGCCGCCTGCCGCATAATTTCCCGTGAAACGGGTGGCCGTATTGGCGGTGCTGCCGTTGGCCCAGATGTCGAGCTTGCTGGTCAATCCGTTGATCGCTGCGCAGACGGCTTCATTCACAGGAAGCATAATGACCAGATCGCGCGCCGATGTGCCGATATTCAACGTGGTGCCGTCGGCGCTGCCGACGCGGTTGGGGCCGATGAAATAATCCGCGCTGGTGTAGTTCACGCCCTGCGGCGGAGATTTCCATGCGACGGCGCCCCCGTCAGGATGAAACACCAGGCAACGGTTATCGCCGCTGCAATGGGGGTTGGTGTAGTTGGTATCGACCGGATTGGCGAAGCTGATGTCCGTTTCCGATATGCCGCGGGCGATCAGTCTTTCCACACCGCGCTGCACCTGCTGGCCGTAGCTGACGATATCGCTGGCGGCCAGTTCGGCCTGACGCCCGCTCAGGCCTTCGGTGCCCTGCTGGATGCCGCGCGAGAAGGTGAACATCAGGGCGGCGAACATGCCGATCCCGATCAGGATAATCAGGAAGACGTTTCCGGATTGCGTGCGATCAGTCCTGATTTTCGCCATCGTCATTTCCGCGAAGCTTGCCCTGCAAATCTTTTGCGGCCTTGTCGAGGATAGCGCGCGTCTCGTCGTCCACCGCCGGAAGCTTTTCGGCGGGCGGCTGGTCTGGTTTTGCTGGTTGTGCGGCATCCTGAGCGGGTTGTTCTGCGGGCGGCGTATTAAGCAGCGTTTCCCAATTGATCGGCTTCGCTGGCGCCGGTTCGACGTAGGAAGGCTGCGCTGCTGGGGCCGGGGTTGGTGCGGCGGATTCTTCCTCTGCCGGTTTCTTGCTGAAGAAAGACATGGGGTTGCCGCCAGTGGCCGCTGCCGGAGGCGTTTGCGGTGGGGCAGACGCTGCCGGCGCCGTCGCTGTCAGCGGCGGCGCATCCGCCGGTGGCGGGCTGGCGGGCTGGCGTGTCGCGATGATCGACGCGATCGGTGAAACCGGTGCGGCGGCGGGTGCTGCCGGGGCTTGCGGCGCGGCGGGTGCGGGACCGCCCGTAGCGGCGCTTGCCGCCACGGCTGTTTCCGGCGCTTCCAGATCGTCCGGATTATGCAGGATATGCACGCTGGCGACGGCGGCCATGCCCGCTTGCGTCCTGCCGGTATTGCCTTCCGCTGTCGCGTATTCCAGCGCCTTGGCTATGGCGGCGATTTCATCAGGCGTTTCGATTTTGGCCGCGGCTTTGGCAGCGGTCCATGTCTTGTGCACCAGCAGGTCGCGTACCTTGGTAATGACGGGCGCATGGCGGATCAGTTGTTCGTCCGGCGGCGGCAGGGCGACGAAACGCTGCACGCGCATGGCTTTGGCGAAACCGGGCGCGCAATAGAAGATTTGCGTGTCGATGACCATCTCGCCGAAGGCGATGCAGGCCTGCCCGGCCTTGAAGCCGCGCAACGCTTCATAACTGGCGCGGGAGCGGATTTGCAGGCCGGCCTGTTTGTTATCGTAGTACGACCCGGTGGATTGCGAGCCACCCGCGAGCTGGAAGCCGGACGCTTCCATCACCAGCGTGGAACCCACGGTCTTTTCAAAAAATTCCTTGGTCTGCGTCGGGTCTTCCAGCTTGCCGAAGATTTTGATGTTACAGTTCGCGGTAATGGAACGCGCTTCTTCCTTCACGCGCTTTTCCATCGCCGGTAAATCCTGCGCGGAATAGATGAGGCAGAAGCCGAGGGAACGCGCCTGCGCGGCCATCACGGCCATGCCCTGCGCGGTATAGTAACCGACTTCGTCGAACACGGTCATGAACGGCGTGGCTGATGTCGTGACCTTGTTTTCGATGACAGTGGCGGATTCGCCCTCAACGGTGGAACCCAGCGTCGAACCCATCATCCCCTTGATGGTGGCGGCGACGATCTTACCGAGGTTGGCGGTTTCGTCGGACGATTTTTCAAGAGCCGGGATCAGAACGATCAGGATACGGCGGTTCAGCACCACGTCGAGCATATCGACGTCCGCGGCCTGCGTATCGAAGATGTAGCCGTAATCGTCGCCGAGTGATTGCAGCGAGCGGGTAAACTGCATGGCGAGGTAACCGTGCTGCTGGCGCGGCGTGGTGGTATCGACGCCGGGGTTGTCCGGCCCGACGGGTTTTTCCTTGCCCTCGTCGTCGAAGGCCGTGTCGATATAGCCGGGCAGGGTGTCGAGGTAGCCGCGCAAGCCGGCCTTGAGGTGATCGGGGACCGCCGGGTCGCGCGAAAGCCTGATGACCACGTTCAGGTTCAGTGCATCGCGAATGGTGCTGACCGACATCGGGATTTCCTGATTATCGCGTTTCCATGTCATCACCGGCATCAGCGCCGCCACCAAAGCCACCGCACGCTCTTTCCACATGGCGTTGTCGCCTTCGGCGTTCGGCATCAGGCTGGTAAGCATGTTGGTCAGGTAAGACGCCGAGCCCGACGAGAACGGGTTCATGGTATTTGAGGGCGCTTTTGTATCGGAGTTGCCGGTCATGTAGTTCAGCACCAGCAAATCGTCATCGCGGCCAAAGCGGCGCACCAGAGAGGAAAGCGAAGACCACAGATCGGTATCGGCCTTACCGTCGATATAAACGAAGCCAGACGCCCAGGTCAGGGCGTTGGTGACCATCGATTTCAGGCCCTCGGTCTTGCCCGCGCCGGTGGTGCCGAGGTAAAGGATATGCGTGCGGGCGTCGGAGTTGGTGAACCACACTTCTTCGTTGGTTTTATCGACGTTGCCAAGATAAAGGATGCCTTCGCCCCTGCCGCTGTTGCCGGGGCCGCTGTTGCGCTTGTCTTTGTACTTCGCGCCCATCGGCAATTTGAAGGCCAGCGAGCGGTCGCGCGTCACCAGCCACCAGAAGAACAACAGATAGATGACGAAGATAATATCTCCCATCAGCAGCGCTGCCTGGGACATATAAAGGGCCACCACGCCGACAAAGCAGAAGGCAAAGGAACTGTCGGATTTTTGCAGCCCTTCGCCAAAGCGCACATAGAGCGGCCGCGTGTCGCGCAGCAGCTCGGTATGTTTCTTCTCATACTTCCGGGTATCTAGTGCCATTTCTTAAATGATGCTCTTCAACTGGTTAAATTTCTTTATCGATTGTTCAAAAACTCGTCGGCAGACAACGGCACGCCCGTGGCTGCCGCTTTATCCGCACTACCCGAAGTACTGCCATTCGCCATGGATGCCGTATGCGGGCTGGTTGCGTTCAGGAATACCCCGATCAGGATCAGCAGCAGAACCGTACCGACGATCCCCGTAATGAAACGCCCTTTGGACGATTCCTGATGCCTGGCGGCGGATACCGTGGTGGTTTGCATGTTATCGGCTGTGTTACCCGTGCCGTTGGCCGCGGCGCTGCGCATCTGGCCGTGGGCCTGTTCCATGGCGCGGCTTACCGACATCAACGCCTGCACGGCTTTGCCGCGCGTGCTGAACGGGGCGATATCATGAATGTCGCCTTTGGGGGTTTTGAGGGTCAGCATGTAGATGCCGTCATCCTGGGTGCGGACCTCCAGCGCGGAAGCGCGCACATACCCCAGTTCCATGCGCCAGACTACGGGTGTGACCGCCTGCGGCAGGGAAATGATCAATGTTCCGTCAACCACGCTGGCGCTGGCGCTATAATTGCCGGTCAGTGTTTCGATCCATTTCATGGTCAGGTCCTCATGCTTGTTGTCTGTCCATATTCATATAGCGCTAAGCCGGCTTTTTGATACCGCGTACCGGTTTTTTCACGCCGGCTGCCGGTTTCTTGATACCGCGCGTCTTGCCGCCCTTGTAATCCAGTTGCGGGATCGGGCGTGCGCGGCTTGATTTCATGTATTCGACGATGCTTTGCACCGCTTCGTTGACTTTCGGCTTCGGGATCGGGCGCTGGGTCATTTTCTCGGCCTTGAAGTGGCACATCGCGCCCAGCGATTCCATATGGAAGGCCTGACGCCCGAGATTGTTCAGCGGGTACCAGAGCGTGCGGTTATGGCCGCGCAGCCAGACGAATTGCGCCGGGGCCAGAACGCCGCCTTCCATGCGGGCCACCTGCAAAGCCCGCAGCATAGCCGTGGTTTCAAAGGCGTGCATGTTACATTGCGCCAGCGTCTTCTTGGCGGCGTCGCTCTTGAGGGCCTTGCGGGCATCGCTCAGCAGCCTTTTATCCGCGCTCAGATTTATGCCTTTCGTACCCTGCCAGCATTGCGCCAGGCGGCCCAGCAGGTCATCGCTGTCCTTGCGCTTGCGCGCGGCTTTCATACAGAAAGAGGCCAGTAACACCTGCTTGTAAGGGGCCAGTTTCATCCAGCCCTGCCAGCGCGGGCCCAGTTGCCTGGCGAAAGCGATGTAAGCGGCGTGCTCGTCCATTTTGCCGTCGGGGATGGGAATCTGGTTGAAGGCCAGCCATTCTTCCGGACCCAAAGCCTCCGAGAACAGCGGCAATTCGGAAGGCACTGGCGCACCGGGCGGGCGCACCGGCTGCGTGGTTGGATTGAACCTGACGAAGGGGGCGATATAGGGAAAGATTTTCGCCTGCACACCGATCAGGCCGTCGAGATTGAGTTTGCGGCGGTATTGCGTGCCGGGACCCTTGCGCAGCGCCCAGAAACCGATTGCGGCGATCACGGCCATGAAAATATATTGCAGCGGTTTCATCGCCAGCAGGCCGATCATCCCCATGACTTCATCGGTAAGCTGATATTTATCCAGCTCCATCACCTGATCGAGAGCGGTTTTGTAATTGATTTCGATGCTGTAAGGTTTGCCATCCCTTATCGTGCTCCAGATGATGCTGTAATCGTCATCGACGAAGAATGAGATCAGGTACATCTGGGACCAGCGGACCCAGCGGATGAAATTCTTGACGTCATATTCCTTGAAATACCAGAACAGCGCAAACAAGGCGACGAAAACGCAGCCCAGAATGAACCAGCCGATGGCATTTTCATGTAACGTATTGGCGGCTTTATTATCGGACACTTGGCTTCTTGAAACCCCGGTTAGAAACGGGCCGAAACATTCCGGCCTGTGCTGATCAGGATGGGCTATGGCCATACACCGGCAACCGCATCCATGTACCTTCCGCCCAAATCGAAAAGGTCCCTCAATTTATCAGAAAAAATCCTTCAAAACCAATAAGAACGGGCAGGAAAGGCGGGTAAAGGCGTGATTTTTATATTTATGGAAATATAAAGTTCAAATCTATGTTTTTTCTCTTCAATTCCATACACAAACCTTGTGTAAACCAGTTGATCCAAGGCGCGCTAAATTATATAAGAGCGTCTCAAAGTTAGATGCGCCGGCATAGCACAGCGGTAGTGCAGCGGTTTTGTAAACCGAAGTATGGCGTGGCGGAGTAAAGTTTTTGAAGGCGGTATTCTGAATTATCTGAATGCCAGAAAATGGCGGAAAGCCGGTATAGCACAGTGGTAGTGCAGTGGTTTTGTAAACCAAAGGTCGCGAGTTCGAATCTTGCTACCGGCACCATTTTCCTCCTCCAGGGGCACTTCTGGGGCACTTTTCAAAAACAGGTGGCGATGCGTGGCCACCAGCCACGATAAATTCCATTCCCAAATCATGGGTTCATGCCCCTGTATGGCAAGATCAATCCTTTGTTTTTAAAGCAATAATTTTGCTTTTTACGGTTCATTATCGAATGGAGTTGCTGACTGCAGTCACGGTTTGTAATGTGTTCGGAAGGTGAGAACATAGAGGGAACATGGCCAATATCGAGAAACGCGCAACACCGGACGGCAAGGTCACTTTCAGAGTGAAGGTGCGGCTGCGGGGTTATCCCGTCCAGTCCGCCACGTTCGACCGCCTGACCGATGCGAAGAAATGGGCGCAGGACACGGAGAGCGATATCCGCAACCGCCGCCATTTCAAATACGCCGAAGCGAAAAAACACACCGTCAATGACCTGATCGACCGTTACATGGAACAGATGAAAAAACGCAATCCCGCACGCCACGCCGGAATCTTCGGCCACATGGAATGGTGGCGGGCGGAGCTGGGGCATTGCCTGCTGGTCGATCTGAACAAGGCCGTTATAACCGAAAAACTTGAAAAACTGGCCGCGATTCCGAAACCGAACGGCAAGTCACGCGCGCCGGGAACCGTCAACCGCTATGCCGATTCTCTAAGCGGGGCGATCAGCGTCGCCGTTAATGAATGGGAATGGATGCAGGATCACCCGATGCGCCGTGTCCGCAAAATGCGGGAACCGCGCGGGCGTGTTCGCTTCCTGTCGGATGATGAGCGGAAGGTGCTGCTGGCAGCCTGTAAGAACAGCGAAACCAAACATCTTTATATGCTGGTTATTCTTGCGCTCAGCACCGGTGCGCGGCGGGGCGAAATCATGAATCTGCGTTGGCCCGATATTGATTTCGAGCGCAATGTCATCACCCTGCACGAAACCAAAAACGGCGAGCGCCGTCTGTTGCCCCTGACCGGCCACGCGCTGGCGCTATTGCGGGAATACGCCAAAGGCAGGGAAGGGCTTAAGGGGTTGGTTTTTGCATCATCCGTCGATCCTAGAAAGCCGTTTGAATTTCGCACCGCCTGGGAAACGGCATTGCGACGCTCCGGCGTAAAGGATTTTCGTTTCCACGATCTTCGCCATTCGGCGGCATCGTATCTCGCCATGGACGGTGCGACCCCCGCCGAGATCGCCGAGGTGCTGGGACACAAGACCTTGCAGATGGTCAAACGCTACGCCCACCTGTCTGAGGCTCACACCCATTCTGTTGTCGCCAGTATGAATGAAAAAATATTCGGAGAGGCCGCATGAGCGAGCATGATATTTTGAGAGAACTGCAGCGCAAATACGATGCCAGCAACCATGATCTGGGCCTTTTTATCCGATCTTTGAAAGTCATGACACATCTGGCAAAACGTCAATACGGTCTTGATGCCGACTGGTTGTGCGATGCGGCTCTTCATCATTTAAGCGCGAAGACCAAAACTTATATCGAAGATAAGCGGATTGGGCTTCTGGCCGCGCTTATGGTGGGGCATGGCAGCTCTTTCAATCAAGCCATGCTGGCAATAGGGGAATGGATGGGGATCGGCGATACCAAGATCAAGAAGGCATATCTTGCCGTCTGCGACGAATATAAACTGCCGAGGGATGAACGAAATTTGAAAAATTCTGCCTTTATGGAACGGGCTGAAGGCATTCCTTACATAATGACGATTCGCGAGGAAAAACCTTTTCCGATATGTCACGAAAAAGCATGGGCGGCCTTCAGGAAGGCTTATCAGATCGCAGAGGATTCTCATGTCGAGCAAGTCTTCCAAATGGCTCGGAAAGCCAGAAACGATAAAATCACTTTGGCGGATGTTGAGGAACGGAAAGATATTATCCGGCAAATCAATCAGTCGTATTTATTGTGACATGTCTTTTTCCTTCCGGCATGGCGGAATAAAGATGCCGGATATCCTGCCTCGTTAAAACCGTGCAATTTTCTCCCATAACGTGCTTTTCCGCACAGAAGAGGAGAAAAAGATGCAACAGGAACAACAAATCAACGAAAATCAGACTCCCGCCCAGCGGCGGCTTATCCCCCTGACAGAATGGCCTAAGCATCATAGCTGGCCGCCCATTGGCGGGCTGCGGCATCTGGTATTTTATGCGGGGCAGAATGGCTTTGATAAGGTCATACGCCGCGTTGGTCGCCGTGTCTTGATTGACGAGCAAGCCTTCTTCCAATGGCTTGACGAGCAAAATGGAGGGCAGGCGTAATGGAATCGATTGATGCTCTGGCCTACCGTCTGACGTACCGGCCCTTTCGTGAAGTTGTTGAAGATGTGGCAGATCGGCTGGATTATTTTTCTGTTACGGATGCCTGCGAAAATAATGATTGTTTTGGCGTTATTCATGACGGGGTTGTCGCGGCTCTGCCGTTCGAGAGGGCACGGTCGGAAAATATTCCATGGGATCCGGATTTCTTTTTGCTGACCACTCATCCCCAGTTGGCGGCATTATTTCATGAGCAAAGAGGCAAACCCGTCTGGTTCTGTGAAGATCTTGATGCCCTAAGTAAAATCCAGGCTCCCTTCAATGCCGGAAAGAAATGGGCTTACATCCTGACCGAATG
>CAKTCH010000007.1 GCA_934538895.1 uncultured Alphaproteobacteria bacterium | reverse complement strand
CTTCGATCCCGCGCGCGCGGATATCATGCTGCTGCTGAAGGATCTGAAGAAAATGACGCCTACAGCTGGATCGCCCGATTATGATATTGATATGAATGGAAATTTAATCCGTTCCCTGAATCAGAAAGGCGCGTATGCCTGGACCAGCGTACGCATTATAAAAAATCATAGCCTGTTCGATAATACTCCGGACACGCCCTTTAGCTTCCGTATCCTGATGGACGAGGCCCAGGCCGCCGGAAAGCTGCAAGCTTTTCTGCATACGGGTGCATGGCATCATTTCAGCACGCCTGCCGATGTGGCCGCCGTCGATCGTCTGGCCGCCGCGCAAAAAAAAATACAGGCCGCTGACACGGGCACAAAATCCGTACCCGGCATCGGTCCCTGATGACGATGGCGGAAACGGCGGTACCCAAGGTTTATAACATTCCATCCGGGGCTGGATTCGCGGAAGCGTTGGTGCGCGGAATTCTGGACGAAGCGGGCGACGACCCGCTGGCCCTGGCGCAATACCGCATATTGCTGCCCACCCGTCGCGGCTGCCGCGTGGTGCGGGATATGTTCCTGCGTTTGAGCGAAGGCAAGCCGCTGATCCTGCCGCATCTGCAAACGCTGGGCGATATCGACGAAGACGAATTATCGCTGCAACTGGAAACGCCTGAAGATCTGGCGGATTTCATGGTGCTTAAACCCGCCATGCCCGGCACCCGCCGCCGCTTGCTGCTGGCAAGGCTGGTGCAGGAAAGGCATAAATCCCTGCAATACGGGCAGGCGCTGGGGCTGGCCGATACGCTGGCGCGGCTGCTCGATCAGGTCGAAACAGAGGGTAAAGACCTGCAGGACCTGCCCGGGCTGGTTACCGACAGCGACCTTGCCACGCACTGGCAGGAGACGATTACATTTCTGGAAATTATCAGCAAACACTGGCCTGCCATCATGGCAGAGCGCGGCTATATGGGGCCCGCCCGCCGCCGCGATGCCTTGCTGCGATTGCAAGCCGCAATCTGGGAAGCCCGTCCGCCTGCCGGGAAGATTATTGCGGCGGGCTCGACAGGCTCGCTGCCGGCGACCGGTTTGCTGCTCAAAACGATTGCCGGACTGCCGCAAGGCCGTGTGATTCTGCCCGGACTCGATCAGGACATGGATCAGGAGGGCTGGGACGCCGTTGACGAAGGCCACCCGCAAGCCACCCTGCGCAATTTGCTGCAATTGATCGGGATAGAGCGCGCGCGAGTCCCCCTCTGGAATGCTGCAAAAAACAAAACGGAAGAGCGCAGCAAAAAATCCCGTCGCCTGCTCGCCTCGCAGATGATGCGCCCGGCGGTGCAAACCCAGAGCTGGACAGGTTTGCAGCCTGCTGCGCTAGGCTTAACACAAGACAGCGATATTGAAGAATTGCAGCAAAAATTATGGCATATAGAGTGCGCCACGCCGGAAGAAGAAGCACGCTTGATCGGCTTTGCGCTGCGGCAGGCGCTGGAAACACCCGGACAGACCGCCGCCCTGATTACCCCGGACCGCAACATCGCGCGCCGCGTGTCGATGGCGTGCCGCCGCTGGGGAATTGAAGTGGATGATTCAGCGGGTATTCCGCTGGGCGATACGGCGATAGGGACATTTCTGCTGCTTATACTGGAAACATGCAGCAAAAACCTCGCTCCTTCCACCCTGCTCCCCCTTTTGCAGCATGAATTATCCGGTTTCAACCTGAACCAGAGCGCCCGCGAAGCAGCGATTGGCCTTTTCGACCGATACGTGCTACGCGGCCCGCGCCCGGCCCCCGGTATTGACGGTCTGCGCCTGCGCGCGGAAGCCGTGCTAAAGGGGCGTGATGCGCAGAAACTGGCCCCGCTAGCCGGCCAGATCAATGAAATCATTGACAAAATAGACCAATCCCTTTCCCCTTTGCTGCAACAAAATCACCAGCCCGGCCAGGACATATTAAAAGCGCTTATCACAGCCGCCGAAGCTATGGCTAATGCCCCTGCCTTATCCGGCGACCAGCGACTATGGCGCAGCGCGGCGGGGGAAAGTGCCAGCATTTTTCTCTCCGACCTTTTAAGCCACGCCGATGAACTGCCGCCTATGCCGCTGGCGGATATGGAGGAGATTTTGAGCCGAATGATGGCGGGCATCCCGGTACGCACCCCTGTCGGCGTGCACCCGCGCCTGCTGGTGCTCGGGCAGCTTGAAGCCCGCCTTGTGCAAACCGACCTGATGATTCTGGGCGGCCTGAACGAGGGCAGCTGGCCGCCGGACCCCGGACAGGACCCGTGGATGTCGCGCCCGATGCGCCGCCAGTTCGGCCTGCCCGCACCCGAGCGCAGCATCGCGCTGGCCGCGCATGATTTCGTCCAGTGTTTCTGCGCCGACCGCGTCATCATGACTCGCGCGGCACGGGTGGACGGCAAGCCGACGTTGCCATCCCGCTGGCTGCAACGCCTCGATACCGTGCTGCAGGCCGCCGGATTTCACCCGGATCTGCTTTGCCCGCCCGCCGCGCAAAATCTTCTGGCGCTGGCCCGTCTGGGCGATCAGAACCCTGAAGTTACCCCGGCCCCGCGCCCCGCACCCCGGCCCCCTGCTACCCGGCGCCTGAAACATATAACGGTCACGCAAGTCGAGACATTGATGACCAACCCCTACGGCATTTATGCGCGGGAAATCCTGCGCCTGCCGAAGCTGGAGCCAGTTGAAAAACCCGTAGACGCTGCGGCGCGGGGCAATTTCGTTCATGACGTACTGCACACATTCAGCAAGATATATCCCGATCAAGTACCTGATAATGCTATACAAATTATTATAGACCTCGGCCACGCCCAGCGTACGGCGATGGCCGACGACAGCGGCGCCTGGGATTACTGGTGGCCACGCTTTGAACGTCTGGCCGAATCCTTTATCGGACAGGAAGAGGAATGGCGCGAAGGCGCACACCCTGTCCACACGGAAATCAAGGGCAAGCTGGCCCTGCCAATCGCAGGAGATAGTGTGACAGTCTCCGTACGGGCCGACCGCATCGACCGTATGCATGATAGTACGTATGCTGTGATCGATTATAAATCCGCAGGCGACTATAAAAAACCGGCGATAATCACAGGTGCGCAGCCACAATTACCGCTGGAGGCCCTTATTCTGGAACAAGGCGGATTTGTGGCACTACCCGGCGGCCCGGTCAGCTATATCGGCTACTGGAAACTGACAGGCGGACGCAAGGGCATCGAGCTGGTCAGCCTGACGGACGAAGAAGGTCTGAAAGACGTTATTGAGCGTACAGCTGAGGGTTTTCAGGGCTTGCTGGAAACGTACGCGCAGGAAGATACACCCTTCACCTGCCGCCCCGACCCCCTTAGGCCCCCGCGCTTCGATGATTATAAACACCTCTCCCGCTTTGACGAATGGGCGCATGACGAGGATGGCGAGGGGGGTGCGGATTGATGGATATGAAAACATTACCAGACCCTGATAACGCCCAGCGCGCTGCCGCCGACCCCGATGCTTCGGTATGGGTTGCCGCGTCGGCGGGGTCGGGGAAAACCAAGGTTCTGACCGACCGCGTACTCCGCTTATTGCTGCCACGTACGGATGGGCGCAGGGGTACGCCCCCTGAGAGAATACTCTGCCTGACCTTTACCAAGGCCGGGGCCAGCGAAATGGCCCTGCGTATAAATGAAACGCTGGCGCAATGGGCAACGATGCCGCTGGAGGCCACAAATGACAAAGACGGTCTGACCGCTATCCTGAATCGCCTGTTAGGCCGCAGCCCGACAGAACATGATATCGAAGCCGCCCGCAAATTATTCGCGCAAGTGGTCGATGCACCCGGCGGCCTGAAAATTATGACCATTCACGCTTTCTGTCAGTCGATTCTCGGGCGCTTTCCGCTGGAAGCAGGCTTGCCGCCCCATTTCACGGTACTGACCCCCGACGGCGCCCGTGCATTGATGCAGCAGGCACGGGACCATGTTTTGAAAAATTCTGCCCGCGATCCGCAGAGCGATCTCAATCAGGCGCTGAGCCATATCGCCGGAAGTTTGAACGACGAACAATTTGCCGACCTGATGGCGGTCCTTTCAGGCGAGCGCCAGACCCTCGAACGGCTCCTGAAAGCCACACAGGGTGCAGACCCGCTTTTCCATGTCATGTGCGGCCATCTGGGGTTGAAGCCGGATATCACGGAACGGGAGCTAATCCTGAACGCCTGCCGCGACGAAGCTTTCCCGGTGGAAGAACTGCGGGCCGCCTGCCGCGTCCTTTGCGGCAGCAAGGGCAAGACTGACCGCGAAAACGGAGAAGCCCTCGCAGACTGGCTGGCCGCCGCCCCTGAAAGCCGGGCGGCAATGATCGAAACCTATACAGGCGTATTCCTGACCCGGAAAGGCACGGTCAAAGCCGATAAAAATCTGGCCAGCGTTGCCAGCGAACAGGCCCTGCCGGGCATTAAGGAACTGATGACGCAGGAGGGTACGCGGCTGCTGGCCCTGAGGGATAAGGTCAACGCCCTGAACTGCGCCCGCATGACCCATGACCTGATGATTGTGGGGCAGGCTATCATCGACCGCTATCAGGCTCTGAAAACCGCGCAGGCCGGGCTCGATTTCGACGACATGATCAATCACACGCGCGCACTGTTGACCCGTTCGCATATGTCGGCATGGGTGCTTTACAAGCTGGACGGCGGCATCGATCATATTCTGGTCGACGAGGCGCAGGACACCAACCCCGAGCAATGGGATATCGTGGAGAGCCTGATTCGCGAATTCTTCGCCGGAAACGGCGCGCGCGACGTGCGCCGCACCCTGTTCGTGGTGGGCGACGAAAAACAATCGATCTTCAGCTTCCAGCGCGCCGCCCCCGACCGCTTCCGCGAGAAACATGCGGCGTTCCGGAAGATCGTCGAGGACGCCGGTGAAACATGGAAAGCGGTACCGATGGAAATATCATTCCGGTCGGCAGCCGCCGTGCTGGATTTCACCGATGCCGTATTCGCCGGGGACGCCGTGCGCTACGGCGTCAGCGAAACGAAGCTGCGTCATTTCAGTTTCCGCGCGGGCCATGCCGGCCATATCGAGCAATGGCCTTTATTCCGCGTACCCAAGGACGACAGTCATAAAGAACGTTCATACTGGGACCCTTTGCTGACCCCCGTAACGCAAAACAACGCGCGCGCCCTGCTGGCGCGGCATATCGCCGAAACCGTCGAAGGCTGGTTGAAGAACAGGGATATATTGCCCGCGCGCGGCAGGCCCGTGCAGCCCGGCGACATCATGATTCTAGTGCGCAACCGCAACGCGCTGGTCGGCCACATGATCCGCGAGCTGAAAAACCGCGACATCCCCGTGAACGGCCTTGACCGCATGAGGCTGGGCGATCATATCGCCGTGCAGGATATGCTGGCGCTGGCGCAGTTCGCCCTGCTGCCGGAAGACGATCTGAGCCTTGCCTGCATTTTAAAATCGCCGCTGATTAACTGGAACGATCAGCAATTGGAGGACATCGCCATCGCCCGGCCCGGCACGCTGTGGGAAGCGGTGCAGAAAAATACACCCGGTATCGCGCCGTGGCTGGCGGCGCTGATCCGGCAGGCGAAAGCCGTGCGCCCTTATGAATTTTTCAGCCACGCCCTGCAGGCCCCCTGCCCGGGATCGGATGTCAGCGGCCTGCGCGCGATGACGGCGCGGCTGGGCACGGACGCTATCGACCCGCTGGACGAGTTCCTGAACCAGGTGCTGGGCTTCGAAGGCGACCATATTTCCAGTGTCCAGGGTTTTGTACTGTGGCACGCGCAGAATGAAACCGAGATCAAGCGCGAGCAGGAGGAAGCAGGCGGGCAGGTGCGCATTATGACCGTGCACGCGTCCAAGGGCTTGCAGGCCCCCATCGTCATATTGCCCGATACGATCAGGACCGTGGGAAGCAGCGGCAATCGCGCATCCGACCGCCTGCTCTGGCCCGCCAAGACCGGACTGCCTTTTCCGTTCTGGTCACCCTATGCGGAAAGCGACTGCGAAGCTTACGCGCACGCCCGGCAGGCCGCACGCGACAAGGATCAGGAAGAATATCGCCGCTTGCTCTATGTCGCGCTGACGCGCGCGGAGGACCGGCTTTATATCGGCGGCGCCGCTGGCGACAGGGCGCACGACGACGGCAGCTGGTACGAGCTGACCCGGCGGGCTTTCGGCGAATTCGATAACGCCCGCGAAGAGCCGCTGAGCGCCTCGGCGGGGGTAATGACGGGGCTGGACCAGCCGGAAACACTCGTCACGCATATTCTGGCCACAACACAGACAGCGCCGCCCGTGGCCAAAGAGGTGAAGGGCAGAGGGCCGGTTCTGACTCTCCCCGATCTGCAATCGCCGGCATGGCGTTGGAGCCGCGCCGCGCCGGGTGAGGAACCTGCACCGCCGCGTCCGCTGATCCCCTCACAGGCGTCGGTTCCCGGTGGAGAGGAACCCGCCGCGCTTTCGCCCCTGCACGCGCAGGAGGACTACCGTTTCCGCCGCGGCAACCTGACTCACCGCCTGCTGCAATTCCTCCCCGGACGGGCGGAAGATATACGTGAAAAACTGGCGCATGAATTCGCCGGACGCTATGGGCAGGACCTGCCCGCGGACGTGCGCGAAAGCGTGGTGACCGAGACATTGCGCATCCTGGACGATCCGCAATTCCAGGCATTATTCGGCCCCGCGTCGCGTGCGGAAGTGCCCGTCACCGGCTTGATCGACGGCAGGCTGGTCAGCGGGCAGATCGACCGTTTGCTGGTGAGCGATGACGGCGTTCACATCGTCGATTACAAAACCAACCGCCCGCCCCCGCAGCATGAAAAAGATGTGCCTGAGATGTACCGCAAACAATTAAAAGCCTACCGCGATACATTGTCCGGTATCTACCCGGACCGGACGGTCAGAACCTGGCTGCTATGGACGGACGGGCCGCGCCTGATGGAAATCGGCCCTTGAAAACAGGGTATAATTCCTTATGAAAAGCAGGGGATTTCTCCCGCCTTTCCCCCGCAGAAACTTGACGGCAGCCCGCGTACATCCATATTAATAAAAGTTGAAAATTCATATGAAAAAACGAGGTTCTCAAACATGTCCGCCAGCGTCTACATCAAGGATAACGATTTCGAAACACAGGTTTTACAGGCTGACGGCCCGGTCATGGTCGATTTCTGGGCGGAATGGTGCGGCCCTTGCAAAGCCATGTCCCCCCTGGTGGATGAACTGGCTGGTGAAATCGGCGACACCGTGAAAGTGGTCAAGATCAACATCGACGAAAGCCCCGACGCCCCGACCAAATACGGCGTGCGCGGTATCCCGACATTCATGATTTTCAAGGATGGCAAAGTGATCGACACCAAAGTCGGCAGCATGTCGAAGACAGCACTGGCCGACTGGGTCAGGAACCACGCTTAATCTGAACGGATTCCAAAAGAGTTTTCCTCCTCTTTTGTATTCGTGAACGGGTCGGGAAAACCTGACCCGTTTGCCTTTATGCGCCTGTCGATGAGCGACCGGAAGACACGGCATCGCGCAGACGCCACCACCAGTAAATCATTTGCGCAACATAGCGGCCCAGTGAACCGCCCGCATATTGCAGGCCAAACGGCGCGAAAAGTTTATAGGCCCGGTCCGGACCCGTAAGAGCCGCCGCCACGACTTCACCGCCGACAGTGGTCGGTACCAGCCCGTGACCGCCATACCCCATATTATACCAATAGCCGGGAGCGATTTCGCCGATTTGCGGCATCTTGTGTGCGGCATAGCACATCAGCCCCGACCAGGCGATATCCGGCTTCGTCCGGCCCTCCAGCTGTGGATAGACTTTCAGCATATCCCTGAACATCGATTGCGCAAGATCGTGCGGGCTGCCCCAGAGCTGCACGCGACCGCCCCACATAATGCGCCTGTCCGGCAATACGCGGTAGTAATCGCTGGCAAAGCGCGTGTCATAAATGGCGTGCGTTGTATTGATCGACCCGGCCAGATCGGCTGCGCTGACGGGGTCGGTAACCATCACGAACGTTTTGACCGGGAAGGCCGCGTTCTCGATACGGCGGTTAAGGCCCCGGCTGTAGATCGAACAGCACATCACGACCTTTCTGGCCCTGATCGAACCTTGCGCCGTACGCACGCGCCAGCCTTCACCGTCCCGGCTGATATCGAGCGCGGGGCTGTTTTCAAAAATCCGACCGCCTTTTTGCGCGATCAGGGACGCCAGGCCCTGAATATAGTTCAGGGAATGAAACTGGAAATCATGCGGTGAAAACATGCCGTCGGTATAGCATTCCGTCCGGCAATGTTCCTGCACGCATTCCCTGGGCCAGTATTCAAGCCCGGTGTCGAAATTACGGTTCATCTGCGCGATCTTATCCTGAAAACCGCTCTTCGGGTTCTTCCACGATACCGTCAGGACGCCCGGCACAAGAGGGCCGCAATCGATATGATATTCATCAACGCGATCGCGGATCAACTGGCGCGCAGCCTTGCTCAGATCCATTAGCTGGCGCGCATGATCCATGCCTACGCGCCGGACCAGATCATCCTCGCCAGCGGCGTAGCCTTTGGCCACGAAGCCGCCATTGCGGCTGGAAGCGCCCCAGCCGATACGGTGCTGGTCGATCACGATCACATCGTTCTGCCCGCGCTGGATAAGGCCAAAAGCCGTATTGATTCCGGCAAGCCCCGCGCCCACCACGCAAACTTCGCAAGCCTCATCGCCCTCTAGCGGCGGATAAGGATTATCCAGCATAAGCGTGCGTGTGTAATACGTATCGATATAGCCTGCGGACGGCGGCATGGATTTCATCCTTGCGATGTTCTCTTTATAATATAACCCCCGCTTTTCGCGGGGGTCTTAAGATTTCTTCTAGATTTTTATTTCTGCGCTTGCGAGGACAGGATCATGATGGCTTGTTTGCCTTCAACTTTCGCATCCATTTCGACCTTGGCGATATCGGCCAGCTCCTCGCGCACGCGCGCCAGCACTTTCATGCCGAGATCGAGGTGCGCCATTTCACGGCCACGGAAACGCAAGGTGACCTTGACCTTGTCACCTTCTTCAAGGAAGCGGCGGGCGGCCCTGATCTTGACCTGATAATCATGATCGTCGATGTTCGGGCGGAATTTCAGTTCCTTGACCTCTATCACCTTTTGCTTCTTACGCGCCTCGGCGGCTTTCTTCTGCTGCTCGTATTTGTACTTGCCGTAGTCGAGAATCTTGCAGACGGGCGGCTCGGCGTTCGGAGAGATTTCCACCAGGTCCAGCCCTGCCTCATCGGCGCGCGCCAGCGCGTCCTGAATCGAAACCACGCCGACCTGTTCACCGTCTTCCGCGATCAGGCGCACCTGACGGGCGCGGATCTGCTCGTTGATGTTCAGGCCGCCTTCTTCCTGCGGGCGTTCCGGGCGGCGCATCGGCGGGCGCGGCGGACGCGGGGCGGAAGAATAACCGCCACCAGACGGGCGCGCGCCCGGCGGGCGGCCTCCCATGGGTGGGCGGCTGGACGGCGGGCGGCTGCCCGAAGGGGGTTTATCAAACGGCGGTATGGCTGTGCTCCTGTGGTCGTTATGCCAAAACAAGCGTCATTATTAAGGCGATTGACGCCTCAAAGCAAGAGGTCTTGGAGAGGGGAAGCCTGAAAAATGACAGGATCTTAAAGGTTTAAGCCGCTCTAAAAGAGCGGTTTCAGGCTAATGACGATGCAGGCCTGTCCGCGCCGCAATATAATAAGCTCATTCCGTAAAAGCTCAGTAAGGCGGCTGCGCTTCCGCGATCAGGGCGGCGGCGGCTTCGGCCAGCGCCTGCACCTGCTGATCCTGCGAACCGAGGCGACGGATCGCCACCTTCTCTTCTTCCGCCTCGCGCTTGCCGACCACGAACATCACCGGCACCTTGGCCACGGAATGCTCGCGTACCTTGTAATTGATCTTCTCGTTGCGCACATCGAGTTCCACGCGCAACCCGGCGGCTTTCAGCTTGTGATAGACCTCATGCGCGTAGGCATCGGCGTCCGCCGTGATTGTGGCGATCACGCATTGCACGGGCGCCAGCCACAACGGCAGCTTGCCCGCATAGTTTTCGATCAGGATACCGATGAAGCGTTCGATGGAACCGAGGATCGCCCGGTGCAGCATGACCGGGCGCTGGCGCGAACCGTCCTCCGCCGTATAATACGCGTCAAGGCGTTCCGGCAGGTTGAAATCGAGCTGCAAGGTCGCGCAGCCCCATTCGCGGCCAATGGCGTCGCGCACGATAAACGCGAGCTTAGGCCCGTAGAACGCGCCGTCACCGGGGGAAATTTCATATTTCATGCCCAGTTCCTTGAGCGCATTTTCAAGACCGGCTTCGGCCTTGTCCCATAACTCATCGGAACCCATGCGATTTTCAGGCCGCGTTTCCAGCTTGATCGTGTAACTGTTGAAACCAAGGTCTTTATAGATAGCCTCGGTCAAGCGGCAGAAACGAATGCTCTCGGAAAGGATCTGGTCTTCGCGGCAGAAGATATGCGCATCGTCCTGCGTGAACTGGCGCACGCGCATCAGCCCGTGCAGCGCGCCATGCGCTTCGTTACGGTGACAGCAGCCGAACTCCGCGAGGCGTAGCGGCAGGTCGCGGTAGGATTTGATCCCCTGTTTGAAGATTTGCACATGCGCGGGACAGTTCATGGGCTTGAGCGCCATGAAATGTTTTGGCTCTTCCTTGAAGACTTTCTCACCTTCGGCCGTGTTCGGCACCACATCCGGCACCACGAACATGTTCTCGCGATATTTGCCCCAGTGGCCGGACGCCTCCCAGAACCGGGAATCCATTAACTGCGGCGTCTTCACTTCCTCATAACCTTCGTCGCGCAGACGGCGGCGCATGTAAGCCTCTAACGCGATCCAGATGCTCCAGCCCTTGGGATGCCAGAAGACGGAGCCTTGCGCCTCGTCCTGCATGTGGAACAAATCCATCTCGCGGCCCAGTTTGCGGTGATCGCGTTTTTCAGCCTCTTCCAGCTGGGTCAGGTACGCGTCGAGATCTTCCTTGGTGCGCCAGGCCGTACCGTAAATGCGTGTCAGCATCGCTTTCGATGAATCACCGCGCCAGTAGGCACCCGCGACCTTCATCAGCTTGAAAGCCGGGCCGGCATGTTTCGTGGTCGGCATGTGCGGGCCGCGGCAAAGATCGAACCATTCGCCCTGTCTGTAGATCGTAATGGTTTCCGTTTCCGGCAGGTCGCGGATCAGCTCGGCCTTATACATCTCGCCTTTTTTGGTGAACATCTCGATGGCGTCGTCGCGGTTCCAGACTTCGCGCGTGAATGCCGCGCCGCGCTCGATGATCCTGCGCATCTCGGCTTCGATCTTCGGCAGGTCCTCAAGCGTGAAGGGTTCGTTACGGGCGAAATCATAAAAAAAGCCGTTCTCGATATTCGGGCCGATCGTCACTTGGGTACCTGGATACAGTTTTTGCACCGCTTCTGCCAGGATGTGTGCGCAATCATGACGAATCAGCGCCAGCCCTTCCGCGTCTTCGCGTTTAACGATCGCGAGGGTCGCATCACCCTCAAGCGGGCGCGAAAGATCCCAGAGTCCGTCATTCACCCGCACGGCGACAGCCGCCTTGGCCAGCGATTTGGAAATGGACTCGGCCACATCGAAACCCGTGGTGCCTTGCGGATAGGAACGAGTTTTGCCGTCAGGAAACGTAACGGTGATAGCGGAACCTTGTTGGCGGGCAGCGTCTTGCATGGCAATCTTTCCGGATAATGAGCTTACCTGATTTATATAAGTATTTCCTGATTTTTCATACCAAAAACCTTGTGCGCCGCGCAAGAGCCGCCGCAACGCGGGCATTTCAGTTTTCCCTTTATTATCAGTAGCTCATATAAAGTTTAGTGTTTGATTTTACCCTGACCTCCCCCCTATATTCTTTTGGTTAATGTTATAAAACCAGCTGCGCCCTTATATCAATTAGGAATGGGATAACAGGATAGATACCGGGAAGCGCAAACCCGGTCCTGCCCTGAAGGTAAGCTGCCCCGGGCGCTGGCATGGATAAAGAAGCAGAAAGAAGAACATGGCAGAAACGGTTACCGTCCTTCCCGAAACCACAGACACGGCAGTGTGCGTGCGGCTGAGCGGCATGGTCACGGCTGAAGATTTCGCCAGGAATCTTGGCGACCGCGTGGAGCAGACCGTCGGGACGTATGGTTATTACAGTTCCTATATACTTTATGACGAGACATTCAAAGGATGGAGCCGCGAGGCCGCGGATTTAAGCTTCAGGCATATCTCGCAATTCAGCCGCAAAGCGCGCCGTCTCGCCTATGTGAACGCACCCGACAGCCGCATGCTGATGATGAAAATGTTGCAACCGATCACGAACGCCGAGATCAGGTATTTCGAGCTTGATGAAAAAGAGCAGGCGATAGCATGGATCCTGGAAAGATAACAACGGCAGCCCGCCCCTTTATCTTTCACCCAGCGATTCATTCAGCGTTTTCACGATCGGCTTCATCAAATATTCCATCACAGTTTTTTTGCCTGTCAGGATATCGACGCTGGCCACCATGCCGGGAATGATCGGCAGGACTTCGTTCTTGCGTTTAAGGGTCGTCTCATCGGTGCGCACGCGCACGCGATAAACCTTCTCGTCCTTGGCATTGGTAATGGTATCGGCAGAGATATCGACCACTTCCCCCTGCAGCCCGCCATAAATCGAAAAATCATAAGCCGTGATCTTGACTACGGCCTTCTGACCCGGATGCAGGAAGGCGATATCCGAGGGGCGGATTTCAGCTTCCACCAGCAGTTGATCGTCCTTGGGCACGATCTCGACCAGAACCATGCCCGGCTGCACCACGCCGCCGACGGTGCTGACGGTGATATCTTTCACATAGCCGTTGACCGGCGATTTGATTTCGGTACGGGTTTTACGATCCTGCAACGCGCCCAGCGTTTCCCCAAGGGAATTCAGCTCGATCTGCGTGGCGGCCAGTTCGGTTTGCGCCTGCGCCTGGAAAGAGCTGCGCACTTCTTTAATGCGGGCTTCCGCTTCCGTAATCGTCGCCTGAATACGCGGCACAGATGATTCGAGGCTGTTCAGCTCCGTCTGGCGCTCTTTCAGATCGCGTTCCTTTTGCAGCAATTCCAGTTTCGGTGCCGAACCGCGTTCCACCAGCGGACGGATGGTTTCCATTTCCTGACGCGCCAGCGCGATCACCGAGCGCACATCGCCGATCCGGCCACGCAATTCGCTGATCTCCTGACGGCGCTGCGCCAGTTGTTGTTCGGTCACGACCAGTTGGTTTTGCAGGTTGGCCTGATTGGCGCGAAAGGTATTCAGTTCCTCGCTCACGCTTTCCGGCACGCCCTTCATAACGGTTTGCGGGAAATCGGGCGTCGTCTTTCCTTCCGACTCGGCTTGCAGGCGCGCGATTTTCGCCTGAAGGCCCAGCACCCGTTTCTGGTTGGAACCGAGATCCGAAGACGCCTGAATATCGCGCAGGCGCAAGAGAAGCTGGCCGGCCTTCACTTCCCCGCCTTCCTTGACCAGGAATTCATCGACGATGCCGCCCTCAAGGCTTTGCAATTGCTGGATCTCGCTGGAAGGGATGACCCGGCCCTGCCCGCGCGTGACTTCATCCAGCGTGGCAAAGTTCGCCCAGACGATAAACAGGAGGAAGAACGCCGCGACCGACATCAACAGGATATGATGGTGCAACGGCAAATCTTCATCGGTCACGAAAAATCTGTCGGCGCGCGCCTGCATCTTCTCAAGCTGGGTTTTTGCCCAATCGGCCTGTATGCGTGCCCATTCGTCATTTTGATTTAGATAGGCGTCACGCTTCTTCCGCTTTTCCGCGTCAGGTTTCTTTGACGGTTTCTTCGATGTCTGTGCCATAAGCTTGAACCTTAAATATCTGTCTGTTCGGCACTGGTGCCGTATTGGCGGGCCTGTAGCCTTTGAATGATCTCATCCTTGGGCCCGAAATCGACCAGCTTGCCCCGATCCATCAGGATCAGCTTGTCGACCAGCCCCAGCATCGAGCCTTTATGCGTGATCAGGATCGTCGTCTTGTTAAAGCAGATCTGTATCAGGCGCTTGAGCAGGCGGTTCTCCGATGCCGGGTCCATCGACGCCGTCGGTTCGTCCATAATCAGGATCGGCGGATCGTAAAGCAGCGCGCGCGCGATGGCGACGGCCTGACGCTGGCCGCCGGAAAGCGCCTCGCCGCGCTCACCCACCTGCGTATCCAGCCCGTGCTGTGAATCGCGCAGGAATTCCAGCACGCCGGAAAGCTCCGCCGCGCGCAGGACGGAACGTTCGGACGCCATTTCATGGCCCATGGTGATATTCTCGCGTACCGTACCATAGAACAGGTTCGGACTTTGCTGGACGGCCCCCACCGAACGGCGCAGGTCGCCCGGATCGATCTGGCGCACATCGGCGCCATCGATCTGCACCGAACCGCTGTCCGGCTGGTAAAGATTGAGCAGCAGGCGTTCGAGCGTGGTTTTGCCGGAGCCGACGGCGCCGATAATGCCCACGCGCTCGCCGCGCGCGACGGAGAAGCTGATATTCTTGAGCGCGGGAACAGTCTGTCCCGGATAATGAAAGACCACATCGCGGAAATCGACGCGGCCATCGAGCGCGGGCATGGGAATGAAATGTTTCCCCGCCGCGCGCTCGACCGGTTTTTTCATCATTTCATCGAGCTGGCGCAACGATTCGCGCGACTGGTTCATACGCGTCAGCAGGCCTGCGACTTGCGTCAGCGGCGCCATGGCGCGGCCCGTCAGCATGACGCAGGCGATCAGCGCGCCCATGGAGATTTGCCCCTCGGTAATCAGCCAGACCCCCAGTATCACGACAAACACGCTGACCGCCTGCTGGATAAAGCCCGACATATTTAGCGCGAAAGCCGACAGGCGGCGCATCTTTACCGATGTATCGGAAGACTTGACCGTCAGTTCTTCCCAGCGCCGCTGGACGTTGCCTTCAGCGGCCTGCACTTTGATGGTTTCAAGGCCGGAAATCGTTTCGAACAGCAGCGCGTTCTTAAGCGCGCTTTCATTCAGCGATTCGCGGGTGATCTTTTGCAGGGGCCGTTGCAGTACATAGCCCATCAGCACGACGATAGGCACCGCCACCAGCGGAATGAACGCGATCGGGCCGCCGACGACCGCCACGATGACGATGAACAGGAGCGTAAAGGGCAGGTCGATCATCGCCACCATGGTCGCGGAGGTGAAGAAATCGCGCAACCCCTCGAACTCACGCATATTGCTGGCGAGGATGCCGGCGCTGGCCGGGCGCGCGGTCATGGTCATGCCGAGCATCTGTTCGAAAAGCTGCGCCGATACTTTTATATCGGCCTTGCGGCCCGCGATATCGAGGAAATGAGCGCGCAGGCTCTTCATCAGTAAATCGAACAGGTAAACGATCATCACGCCGGCTGAAAGCACCCAGAGCGTCGCCCACGCGCTGTTCGGCACCACGCGGTCGTAAACGTTCATCACATAAAGCGGGCTGGCGAGGGCGAACAGGTTGATCATCACCGCCGCGAGCACGACTTCCTGATAGATGCGCTTGCTTTGCTTGAGCGCGCCCCAGAACCAGTCGCGGGCGTTGTCGATCTCCGACGGACCGACGCGGTCGTCGGCACGCGCCACGGGAGAGATGAAGAAGGCATAGCCGCTGTAAAGCGCGTTAAGCGCGTCCAGAGCGATCGTCTGGCGCTGGCCTTCCGTCTCGGGAAACTCTACCACGAACGATGTTTCAGGATGAGCGCTGGCTTTCTGCCCCGGATCTTTTCGCGGCGGATGTTTTTCCGGCCATTTGACATCCCAGACGATGCAGGCCTGCCCCGCCCCCAGTACCAGAACGCAGGGCAGTATCGGCGCAATCGCCAATGCCGGAAGCGAACGTTCCACCAGCCGCGCCGAAAGATCGGTGCGTTCGGCGGCGCGCATGAAAAGTTGCGGCGTAACACCCATTTTGCCCAACGGCAAACCGGCGATCAGCGCTTGCGTACTGGCGCGGCGGCCAAAATGACCGGCCATCAGGCGCAAACATTCGATTTGCGGATAATGAAGCCCCATGCGCTCGGCTTCGAGCGGCCATGTAGCGCCGGCATCGACCTTGCCCGGTTTCGGCCCCGCTGCCGCTGGAGCCGGTTCCACGGAAATATTAATGCCCTCTGGCTGCGGGGCGGAAGACGGGCCGGGTTTCGATGGTATCACGGTAACGATCCTGTGGCGGGAGAATTCTTGAAAAAAATAAGAAATATTTTGCAGGCATATATTTGACTGAACAACGATGTTTTCTCATTACGAGCGCAGCGTAGCAATCCAGAATGGCGTAAATCTTAAAATTTCTGGATTGCTTGGGCGGCCAGAAGGCCTCCTCGCAATGACGTTCAGTTAAATACATACCCGCGAAATATTATACCAGAACAAGTATACGCCGCATATCCTAACACATGGTTATTTGGCATAAGATTAAATTTACGGCCTCAATATAAAAACCCCGGCTTTCACCGGGGTTCTTTAAACGTTTCAACGGCGGCCGTTACATCTTTGCCGGATCGGATTCGCGCGGCAGCGGCACGTCCAGCGTTTTAAGCATATCGCCTTTCAGCGCCAGCAAACGATAAACCGCGAACATTTCCAGAAACTCGGCGTTCACGAGATTGCTGCGGGATACGAACAGTTCGTTCTGGGAATCCAGCACGTCAAGCAGTGTGCGGCGGTTGAGGTCGAACTGATCCTTATAGGAACGCACGACTTCGGTGTTCGCCGCCACTTGCGAGGTGAACTGACGGGCGCGTTCGCCGGCGGAAACCATGCTGGCCCATGTAGTGCGCACGTCGTTTTCAACCTGACGGGCCGCATCGGCGCGGGCTTCCTTGGCTTGCGCTTCGCGGTTGATATGCTCTTTCACGCGGGCCGTATCGATACCGCCGCGATAAAGGTTCCAGTTCACCACCGCCAGAGCCGAAGCGCTGGTGTCGCGGCCATCGACGCCGCCCAGATCATGACCTGTACGCGCATTCAGTTGCAGATCGACCTGCGGATACATGGTGGATTTGGAACCCTGAAACTCGGCATGAGCCACGTCGATATCAGCCTCGAAGATACCGATGGTCGGGCTTTGATGCAAAGCCAGCTTCACTTCGCGTTCGACATCCTGAGACAAAGCGGAAACCGGCACCATCGGCATTACCAGATCCTGCGGCGGATCGCCTACTTCGCGGATGAAGGACGCTTCGGCAACGCGCAGCGCTTCGCGTACGTTAGCCTCAAGCGCGCGGGCGGACGCCAGACGCGCATTACCTTGCTGAACGTCGGCATCGGTCGTGCGGCCAGCCTGAGCGCTGTCCGTGATCTGATCCAGCAATGTGATATGGGCCGCCACATTATCGCGGGCAATCTTCAGCTGTTCGCGCTGGCGCATCACGTCAAGGTAAGCTTCAACGATCGCAAGACCCGTCAGCTCCGCGGATTCGCCCACGCGGCGGGAAGCAGAAAGAACGCGCGCTTGCTGGCGCTTGTTTTCGTACTTGGTTTCGAAACCGTCGAACAGCATCTGGGTCAGCGTGATGCCGGCCTCTTTGCGCCACATGCTTTCGGTGTCGTCGCCGGTACCGGCGCGTGTGCCCGGATCGTCACTATATTCGTAACCTGTATCGGCGCGGAAATCGACCGACGGGCGATAAAGGCCTTTTGCCTGTTGCAGTTCTTCATCGGTCGCGCGGCGGTTATTCTGCACGACGCCCGTTTCCGGGTTCGTGGAAATGCCGATGGCAACCGCGTTGCGCAAATCCATCTGGCGCGGATTGGTTGTCGGATATGCCGCAGCCACAGGCGCTGCCGCCACGGCGGGCATCGCGTCCATCGGCATCGGTGTGGCATCTTGAGCCATCGCGCCGGATGACAGTGAGAGCAGGGCCGCGCAGGAAACGCTAACAGCCAGCTTACGGAGTGTTAAGGATGTTCTCATGACATACACCTTCTTAAAGTCTTTAAATGCGAACTGAAATTCATACATACGCGGGAAAGACCGGCGCCAAAGCCAAGACAGATTATGGCAACATTCCCCCCAGAAAAGCTCTTTATTTATGACGCTTTCGGGCCACAAAAGCAACCCTTAAGATTATGTCCTTTCAAGAGCTTAACAGGCCCCTGCTTAAAGAAAAATCCGCTTCTGTGCAAGAAAAAGCGACAGAAAGAATCTTCTCATATATTATGAATAATATAAAAACCAAATCGTTAAAAAAACCGGGTGGCCCGCTTTGGGTCAGGCCACCCGGCA